>JAFRFA010000051.1:0-21213 GCA_017434585.1 Mogibacterium sp.
ATAATATGAGACTCATGAAAGCTATACATGATCTCCTGAATGAGTGCAGCGTGAATATCAAGAGCCGCGGATATACATACATAAAGGACGCTGTCTGCATAATAATCGACCATGGCACACTGGATGTATGTCTCAGCACGGACATATATCCTCATATAGCCCGGAAGCACAATATAAGCACGATCGCAAGAATAGAACACAATATGAGAAATTCGATAGATGCGGCATATCATCTTTATATGAAGCAGGATGATAAATGCAGTCCTTTGATGGAACGCTTCGACTCAAAGCCGACAGTCAAAGAGTTTCTGCTGCACCTGAAGGATGAAGTTGACCGCAGATTATACAGCGAGATATACGGCTGTTGAGTTGAACTGCCTTTCGTGTTAGATTTACAGGTGTATTGTATGAAAACGAAAGGCAGTTTTATTATGGAAAAAAGCAAGATTAACAGGATAAACGAACTTGCCCGCAAATCAAAAGCAGAAGGTCTTACAGATGCAGAAAAGGCGGAACAGCATGATCTCAGGCAGGAATTTCTCGATGAGATCCGCTCCGATGTGAAAGCGTCTCTTGAATCCATCGAGATCGTTGATGATGTAAAACCGTCAAATGGTGAAATCTATAGCTGAAAGTGATATAATAAAAAGGATTTTTGCGGATAACAGGAGATATATCATATGGAAAAACTCGGAGTTAATGAAATAAGAGATATGTTCAGGGATTTCTTCGTAAGCAAGGGCCACTATGCGGGAGGTTCTGCTTCGCTTATCCCGAGGAACGACAAAAGCCTGCTCATAATCAATTCAGGCATGGCACCGCTTAAGCCATACTTCGCAGGTGTTGAAACTCCTCCTAAAAAGAGGATGACTACCTGCCAGAAGTGTATCAGAACGAACGACATAGAAAATGTAGGGAAGACCGCACGCCACGGAACATTCTTTGAGATGCTCGGCAACTTCAGCTTCGGCGATTATTTCAAGAAGGAGTCCCTGCAGTGGGGCTGGGAATTCTGTACGGAATGGCTGCATATGCCTGAAGAAAAGCTTTGGGCAACGATATATGAAGATGACGACGAGGCATTTGAGATATGGAGAGATATTATCGGGATGCCTGAAGAAAGGATCGTCCGCCTCGGAAAAGAAGACAATTTCTGGGAGATCGGACTCGGCCCGTGCGGACCTTGCTCCGAGATATATTACGACCGCGGGCCTGAATGGGGCTGCGGCAAGCCTGACTGCAAGCCGGGCTGCGATTGCGACAGATATCTTGAGTTCTGGAACCACGTATTCACTCAGTTCGACAGACAGGAAGACGGTTCATATCCGAGACTTGCTCATCCTAACATCGACACGGGAATGGGGCTCGAAAGACTCGCATGCATACTTCAGGATGTCAACTCGATCTTCGATGTCGATACAGTGAAGTATATAAGAGATGCTATCTGCAAAATGGCAGGTGTCGAATATATGGCAGGCAATCAAAAGGTGGATGTCAGTGTCAGGATAGTCACGGACCATCTCAGATCAATGACATTCATGATAGGCGACGGTATCCTTCCAAGCAACGAGGGCCGGGGATACATCCTTAAAAGGATCATAAGGCGCGCTGCCAGACACTGCAAGCTTCTCGGCATCACACAGCAGAATCCGCTGGTCGAGCTCGCCGAAAGCGTCGTAGAGACTTCTGGAAAGGCATATCCTGAGCTTGTCGAGAACCATGATTACATCATGAAGATCATAAAGATCGAAGAGGACAACTTCGCAAAAACTCTCGACAGAGGTGTGGAGATACTCGAAGACTACATGTCTGAAATGGACGGAAAGGGCGAGACCGTCCTTGCCGGAGATCTCGCGTTCAAGCTTTATGACACATACGGATTCCCTCTCGAGGTCACTCAGGAGATACTTGAAGAAAACGGTAAGACAGCTGATGTTGACGGTTTCAACTCCTGCATGCAGGCACAGAAAGATCTCGCAAGAGCTAACCAGAGAGACACCGACGAAGACGCTTGGAGAGACGCTTCAGAATACAGCGATCTGCCTCATACAGAGTTCCTCGGATATACACAGGAAAGCGCTGATGCCGAGGTCCTCTACACAGGCAGTTTCGACGAAAAGAGAAGATTTGTCATATTCGACCGTACTCCTTTCTATGCAACAAGCGGCGGACAGGTATTCGATACAGGTCACATCGTTCTTGACGGCGACAGGTTCAGAGTCGTGGATGTAATAAAGGAAAACGGTATTTTCCTCCATGTCATACATGAAGACGATACCGGCGCTGCAATGAAGATCAAGGTCGGTGACAAGGTAAGCCTCGAGATCGATTCTATCAGAAGACACCGTATCGCAAGAGGACACTCGGCAACACATCTTCTGCAGCAGGCGCTCAGAGACGTTCTCGGAGATCATGTCATGCAGGCAGGTTCATATGTCGATGACAATTATCTGAGGTTCGACTTCAACCATTTCCAGCCGATGACTAAGGAAGAGATCGAAAAGGTAGAAGAGATCGTAAATGAAAAAGCCGATGAATATCTCCCGGTCAGGATGGAAGAAATGCCTATAGAAGAAGCCAAGAAGCTCGGAGCGATGGCTATATTCGGCGAGAAGTACGGAGACATCGTCAGAGTCGTGAGCATGGGTGACTACAGTGTGGAATTCTGCGGCGGGACCCACATCGACAATACAGGCAAGGTCGGCGGCTTCAAGATCGTAAGCGAAGCAGGGATCGCAGCCGGAGTCAGAAGGATCGAGGCTATCACCGGTTCAAATGTCGTACGCTATCTTGCAGGCAAGGAGCTTACGATCAGCAGCGTTGCATCGGCTCTCAAGTCGAGCGAAGCTGATCTTACAAGAAAAGCCGGTCAGGTCATGGCTGACATAAAATCACTTGAAAATACCATTAAATCTATTAAGTCAGACGAGATAAGCGGTTCGGTTGATGATATAATCAGCTCAGCAAAAGATATCGGCGGTATCAGACTGATCACAAAGAAATACGAAAATACTGATGTCGATCAGCTCAGAAGCATCTCCGATGCGGTAAAAGAAAAAACAGATGATGTGATCATGGTATTCGCAGCTGTCAATGACGGAAAGGTGACTTTCATCGTTTCTGTAAGCGAAGACCTGATCGGCAAAGGATATCACGCCGGGAAGCTCATCAAGGATATCGCAGCTGCTGCAGGCGGCGGGGGCGGCGGCAAAGCCAACATGGCACAGGCCGGAGCAAAGGATCCGTCAAAAGTCGAAGCAGCGTTTGCAAAAGCAGAAGAACTAATCTCAGGCTGATAGGAAGGAGCAGAAATGAGCAAGAATACAATCATGTTTGAAGGGTTCAAGGACAGTCAGCTGAACAAGAAAGAAGCTCTCATAGAGATCTATTCGGCTCTTAATGACCGCGGCTACAATGCGATCGATCAGATCGTAGGCTATCTCACATCCGGAGATCCTTCATATATCACAAGCCATAACAACGCAAGAAACCTCATCCTCAAGATGGACAGAGATGAACTTCTGGAGGAGATCCTCATTAATTACCTCGGGATCAATTAATGAGAATACTCGGTCTTGATGTAGGAAGCAAAACAGTGGGGGTCGCGGTAAGCGACCCTCTTGGTGTTATCGCTACAGGCGTTACGACAATAGAGAGAGTAGGGATCAGAAAAGATACCGGAAAAGTCATCGATTATATAAAAGAATACGGCTGTGAAACTGTCGTGATCGGACTTCCGCTGTCCCTTGACGGCAGTGACTCCGTCCAGACCCAGAAAGTAAGGGATTTCAGGGTCATGCTCGAAAACAAGCTGCGAAGTTCAGGATCTCTCTCAAAAGTCAGGATCGAGTGGCAGGATGAGAGATATTCGACAGTAGAAGCCGAAGAGGTCCTGATCGAGGCCGATATGAGCAGGGAGGACCGGAAAAAAATAATCGACAGACAGGCAGCTATAGTTATTTTGCAGCGTTATCTCGACAGAATGACGCGTGAAGAATCGCAACAGATATGAAAATGAAAAGAAAGAACAAAGGATATTTTATATATGCAGCAGCGATATTTCTGATCGCTGTTGCGGCTGTTTCGCTGAGCACCGTGCAGACATTTGCGGAGCAGTCTTCTTCTGATTACAAGATATACAAAGACCCTGAAATGTATAAAAGGGATTTTCGCGTAATAATGAAGGATGCCTACAGAAAGCTGAAAAAAGGTATGGACGATGAACTTACATGCCCTATACCCGGACTCATCAAGACTTGCTATGTTGAATCAGGCAGCACAAAAACATCGGAGGGTTATGTACCGCAGGGCCTCTGCAGTACAGGTGATTACTGGCTGAGCACCGCATATGACGGAGACAGAAAAGGCAATTCCGTCATATACGTGATCAACAAGAGCACAAAGAAGGTGATATCCACTCTGACACTGCCGAACAAGTATCATGTCGGTGGAATAGCCTTTGATGGAAAAAGGATATGGCTTACCGGGGCTACATCAGATAAATACGAGGGAGACCCGTTCGTACAGTATATAGATTACGGTAACTTCAAAACGATGATAAAGGACGAGGTCCATGAAGTGACAAAGGATGAGATCTCCAAAAGAGTATATATGAACAACAAGCCTTCGTTCCTCGAATATGACGACGGCAAGCTCTGGGTCGGAACATACATCGGAAGTGAAGACTCCAATAAAGCGTACATAAACGGATATACGATCATAGATGATGAAAATGGCGTCAGACTCAATACGCTGATGTACACAGTCCTTACAGGGATAGATTCAAGTGCGCAGGGCTGCGACATAGAGGGTGATTATCTCTATGTATCCAGCTCATATCTAGGCTATGCCGCAGGCGTCAAGTCATCATATATCACAAAATATAATATTTCTCCGGTCAAGGATGGATCAGCGAGCAATCTGGACGTACAGGACAGGTTAGTCAGCAGGGTGGAAGTACCGAAAATGAACGAGGAGATCCTGGTCGAGGACGGCATGATCATGATCAATTTCGAATCAGGAGCCAATGAATGGTGGTATGCCGCGGTAAATACAGACAGGCTCCTGGCCGTGAAACAGAATATCTGGGGGAAGAACAAATGAAGAAAAAGATAATTATAGCCGTAGTTGCGCTGCTGGCGCTGGTATTTGTTTTCTCGCTGAGCATATACAGGAACGACCGCAATCTGCTGATAAAAAAATTCACAAAAAAAATATCTCTCGACAAGACAGCAGAGGTAGAGTTCGATTACAGTAAGAAAAGCTTTTTAAGGAAAAACTATATACCTCTGTATCTCTTTACAGCTCCTGAGGAAGGGGAATACACCTTCAGCATAACGGATATAAACACCGAAGACGGAACATATATCACAATGACTGTATGTGATGAGGATCTCAACGAGTATTTTACTTCCGATAATTTTGAAGAGCATAACGGTGATGTGACCGGGTCTGAGGTCATGGCTGAAGGCGGTAAATGTCTGATTTTTACTGACGCTGTTTCTAAAAATGAAGGAAACAAGGACAGATATACCGGATCGCTCAAAGTGACTGTATCGAAGAAGCAAGAAGATACAAAGCCTCTGGAACTTACTGAGGAGGAGCCTGTTACTGTAACTGCCGGCAATGCTGAGATCACTTCTGTGCACTTCGTTCCGAAGGAAACTGGTTACTACAGATTCGATACAAAGATACTTTCCGAAATAGATGAAAGCGGATTCTCATCGATCTCAGCGATAAAGGATTCGGACAATAAAGATGTGCCGTTTACCGAAAACATCAGTTATCTTGAAGGAGAAAAGGAATACTACATATGGATCAGCGCTTCCGAACTCAATGAAAAGAGTGCGGATATATCCGTATCCTGCAGCAGGCTGAACAAGATGAAAGCGGATTCAGCCGGGTCATTAAAAGTGGAAGGCGAGTCTGTGATCCACTTCAAGCCGAAAAAAGGCGCAAATTATGCGATATATTCTGTGTCCGACGGCAACGTGAACGGAGCGGTATATGACGAAAACGGTTTTCCTCTGAACAAAGACAATAATTCCGGAGGGACATTGAGCGAAAATAAAGATGACTTTGCTCTCGTTCTGCAGGCAAAGGATAAAACGCTGTATCTGATACATGTATCCGGAGAGTTCAAAGATTGTACCGTATATATTGCTGAATATACAGGCGACGGTACATCTCTGGGACCTGATGACATTGAGCTGCCGGCAGAACCAGCAGAAACACCGGAACAATCCGGGCAAACGGATGCCGCTGATTCAGAACAGCAGCAATAACAGCGGTGACATCTAGTTGCCGGTGTACAAAAAATATACAACATCTTGTTAAAAATGCTGCAGAATGCAGCAAACATACTGAAAACAGGAAAGATCCGTGGCCTCAAACCGTTGAAATTCCACGGATCTTTTTAGTTTTTGTTCTTTTCTGAGGTATAATACAGGAGTCTTAACAACGATTTAGGTAACGATAATATGTTACGGTTATTCATATGAAAAAGATCCTGTCAAACAGAAAAAATCAGATAATATGTTTAATAATCGCTCTTGAGATCACTGCATGCAGTTTCACAGGCGCAGGCATATACAATATTTCCAATGAGAGATATATGAACGAACAGACACAGCTGAGCAATAGTGTGGTCACTATGACTCTAGCAAACGCGGCAGGGAACCATAAGATTCTTCTTGATGCGAATCAGGTCCAGACAGTAGACAGCAAAAGGTGGAAAGGCCCGGTCCTTACTAAGAGCAGGGGAACGATCACCGGTCCGTCCGGCAAAGAAACGTACTATAACCTGAACATGGACGGTGTAGTAAACATAATGCGCGGCATCGGCAATGATGACGAATACTGGGTCAGAGATGACGGATGCAAGATGCTGGGAGATTATATAATGGTAGCTGCTGACCTGAGCATACGGCCAAGAGGTTCTCTGGTCGATACATCGCTGGGGAAAGGTATAGTTTGCGATACGGGTTCATTTACAAACAGTAATCCGTATCAGCTTGACATAGCAGTATCGTGGTAGAGGATAAAAAGAGACTTTCCGGCAATGCGGAAAGTCTTCTTTATTTCATATCCTGAACCGGATTATTTAACGAATTTCTTATCAAATGCTTCGGCACCGTCTTTTATATCGAAGAAACTGTAATTCTTCATTTTAGCAGCCTCGGTCGGCCTGAAGCCAAGCTGCGTGAAGCAAGGTTCACAGATAGCAGAACCGTCCTTGAATTCAATATGACCGCGAGTAGATGTAGTAAGTCCGCAATTTACACACTTTGCCATTATCACACCTCCGAATATTAATACCAGGATCTATATAAAGAGTATAGCTTCATGAGTGTAATAGTTCAATACGAAATGATGGAAGAGTACGTTTGCCGGATCCAACTATTCCTAAAATCATAATTTTCGGAATAGTTATACATTGGAGATGCCATACAGAGCTGACATGGCTCTTATCCAGTGATTCCAGGCCTTTCAAGCTATTATCCGTTCATCTTATATTTATGGCTATATCTTGCCATATTATTTCAGGAATAGTTTATGTGCTGTCACCTGTTCTCTTTTATATGCATCTTCAGTTTTCTATTTTATTATCTATTATTTATATATACAGGCAGCAGTTGTAATCTGTTTTAAATACATAATATCCGTACCCGTGCATTGTTTTATGCCGCCATCAGCTGTAACAGTACTTACCTGATGACGGATGCTCTGATATTGATAATCGCTGAAACCGTTGAAATTTCAACGAAAAATCGAGGCCGAAATTTTCGATTTAAGCGATTTTTTTATGCCTTAAGGTATTGGGATACCTTGTGATTTTCACTGTTTTACGGACCTGGACCGCTTTCGGGGATGAGCGCAAAGTTAAGATCCGGAGTATGGCTGCAGGGATGCATTTCGCAGCCTATACCCCGGATCATTTATAAAACACACTTCCGGAAACATATATCCCGCAGGATATATGGGACCAGCTTATCAGTATACCGGGATAAAGAGTTTGTCTCCCGGGTTGATGTCGCCCGCATCTATGTCGTTGATCTCACATACGTCATATATCGCGCTGCGGACATTGACACGGCCGTCAGGATTATATTTTTCGATGAGGCCCCAGAGCGTATCGTTTTCGGATACGGTCACCTGGGCATATGTACGCGCTGACGAAGCTTCTGCCCGGCCTGAGCCAAGTACAGTAAAAGCGGCAAACGAGAGTATCATAGTACATATGAAGATGAATACGAAGAACCTTACCGGGTTCGCTATTCTGTAATGATGTCTTCTTTTCTCTTTCATCCTGATCACCATCCTGCTGTTCAAAACATTTGTTCTGATTGGATTATAAACATTTGTTCGATATATGTCAATACTTTTTTCGAACAAAAGTTTGATATGTTTCAGGAAATAAAAAACGCAATAAAAAACGCCCTGCAGCACGGGGCATAATCGTTGGAATTTCAAGGCTTACACTCACGTATATCGTGATACGGCCGGCTATACTTTTGTGATATCAGCGTATTCTGCGCCGGTCACTTCGCATAATTTATCAGGATCGAGTATGATCTGGGATCCCCTTCTGCCGGCCGAAAAGTAGATCTCATCATACAGCTGAGCAGTCTCATCTATATATGTAGGATATGTTTTCTTCATGCCTATCGGAGAACACCCTCCTCTGACATAACCGGTAAGATCGAACAGTTCTTTTACGTGTATCATCTCTATCCTTTTATTTCCGGATGCGGATGCAGCTTTTTTGAGATCCAGATTTTCAGCAACAGGTATGATGAAAACGAAGAGTTCGTTCCCGTCTCCTCTGGCCACGAGCGTTTTGAAGACCGTCTCAGCCGGCACGCCGAGCTCATCCGCCGCATGCACGCCGGAAAGGTCAGACTCGTCGACTTCATATTCAGCCATGCCATAATTTATGCCTGCAGCGTCAAGCATCCTCATTGCATTGGTCTTGGCGGAAGCTTTTTTAGCCACTTATCTTTTCCTCCTTCGCTGCCTTCTCTGCGCTTTTCCTTTCCATATCATCGAGCATCCTGAAGATGTCCTTTCTCTTTATGAATACCGTCAGCAGCATGAGTCCCATGATAATGCAGACCGCAGCGACGCCGATGTAATTCTTTTCCCTGAAAAAGTAACCGAAGAAAAGGCTTCCCGCCATGCCTGGTATCCTGCCTACAGTAGATACCAGCAGGAACGGCAGAAAACGCATCTCGGATATGCCGGCAACATACGAGACCAGATCCTTCGGAATTCCCGGGATGAGGTATATGAGAAATGCGATCGTAAGTCCTTTCCCGGAATTCAGCTTTCTCTGATAATCGCTGACTCTCTCCTCACCGAATATCATATGTACAGCATCCCTGCCGAGGATCTTAGCCGTGAAGAAAGAGATGACGACGCCGATGACGGCTCCAGCGAGAGACAGCAGAAGACCTCCGAAAACGCTGAACATGTAGCTCGCTGCGAACTGTATCGGCTGTCCCGGAAGTATGCATACGACGACCTGGATCGTCTGTATGGCTATTATCAGAAAAGCGGCGATCGATTCGTTTGCCTTTAGATATGCGACCATGCGCTCAGCGGCGTCAGCGCTGAATATCTCGCTGCCGTATCTGAAGTACAGAAATGCCGGTATCCCCGCTATGATAAACAGGAGCAACAGCAGTTTGAGTATGGCAAATATCTTCTTTGTCTTATCTGTTCCCTTGTCTTTCATCAGTCCAGTTCTATCATTCCCTTTTTGTATAAAGAATCAAGGCTTCTGATTATGCCGTATCTTGAATGCTCATAAGTCAGGCCGCCCTGGAAATAAGCGATATAAGGCTCGCGTATCGGAGAATCGGCACTCAATTCGATAGAAGACCCCTGGACAAAAGCTCCTGCTGCCATGACCACCTGGTCGGCATAGCCCGGCATGTCCCACGGCTCAGGCGATACGTAAGAGTCGATAGGAGCAGCAGCCTGAATGGCTTTGCAGAATTCAACAGTGCGTTCCGGCGAAGCGAATTTTATGGCCTGTATTATATCGCTTCTCTTCGCATCCGCCGCAGGCATGACTTCAAAACCGAGATAATCATATATGTTCCCGGCGAGCAGAGCGCCCTTGAGAGCCGAATTTACGACTCTGGGCGCGATGAAAAGGCCCTGCAGGACATTCCTGTTCTGGCCGAATGTAAGTCCGCACTCAGCCCCGATACCAGGGCATGTGAGCCTGTAGGATATCTGTTCGATCAGATCTGCGCGGCCGACGATATATCCGCCGGAAAGCGCGAGACCGCCTCCGGGATTCTTGATCAGAGAACCTGCCATCACATCAACGCCGAATTCGGTAGGTTCTGTGATATCGACGAATTCTCCGTAGCAGTTGTCGAGCATGACGATGATTCCGGGATCTATGCCGTGAACCAGTTCGGTGACCTTTCTGAGGCTTTCAAGCGATATCGCGGGTCTCCAGTCATAACCTGTAGAGCGCTGGAGAGCGACAACTTTTGTATCCTTCGAAACTGCTTTTCTGATGGCATCCGTATCGACATCCATGTCCGGACCGAGAGCAACCTCTTTATATGCTATACCATAATCTCTTATCGTTCCCTTAAACGCACCTTCATTGAGCAGGCCGTGGCCGGTCCTGCCATTTGCCTTGTTTTCAGAGTCACGTCCGATAACTGTCTGAAGAGTATCATACGGTGTTCCCGTCACCTCGATCAGCTCATCTCCGGGACGAAGCATCCCGAGCAATGTCGCTGCGATGGCATGCGTTCCGTTGACTATATTAGGTCTGACAAGAGCTGCTTCAGTCCTGAAAACAGAAGCATAGACCCTTTCGACGGCTTCTCTGCCGGCGTCATCATAGCCGTAGCCGGTGCTCCAGTCGAAATGCGTGGCGTTGATGTGATTGTCCTGGAAGGCCTTGAGGACCTTCATCTGACATATGGCTGTAATGTCATCTATTCCGGCAAAGCGTTCTGCAAGACGGCTTTCTGTGCTCTGTACCAGATCGATGACCCTTTCATCTATATCAAAGTTTTTTATCAAATATTCTCTGTGATCCATATCTTTATGCTGCTATTCTAGGTTTCATCAGTCCTTTCCAGCTCCCATTCCATGTCGCTGACCAGATCTCGTTTTACGTTCATCTTGTGCTGAGCGTACAGCTGCGTAGTAGTGACCTGTTCGTGGTCGAGAAGAGCTGCGACATCATATATGGAATTTCCTCTGCCTATAAGCGAGGTCGCGGCCGTAGCCCTCAGCTTATGCGGGCTGTACCCTGACTTCCTGCTGGTGTTGAGAGCGATGGAAGTGTATTTCTTTACGAGTTCTCTTATGGCCCTTTCCGTTATGCGCTTTCCCTGAAGCGAGAGGAAGAGAGCGTCTTCTGCGGCATTGTCCTCGCTTATTATGGTAGTCCTCTCCTCTTTTATATAATCGTCAAGCACCATCTGTACGGAGCGGTTAAGAGGCATTATGGATTCCTTGCCGCGCTTCCTGTATATCTTGAACTCCCCTCTCGAAAAATTGAAAGACGAAAGATTCAGTTCTCTCAGTTCGCTCAGCCTCAGACCGTAGGTGACGAACATGACCAGTATAGCCTTGTCGCGAAGCTTCGTACGTTCCCAATAAGTCCTTTCGTGAGGAGTAAGTCCGTTTCCGGTGGTGACCGCATCGAGCATGATCATGACCTCATCATCCTGGAGGGCTTTTATCTCGCGTTCTCCTGGCTTGCTGACTCTTATCGGGTCGAAGCCGTCGGTGATGTTCTTTTCGAGTATGCCATCGCGGTACAGCTGTTTGAACATGACAGATATCGAAGATTTCTTTCTGGCCAGCGAACGGTTGCTGTTTTCAAACACCGTCACGGTGCTGCCGTCATCGACCATGTACTTTCTGCAGTGATCGATGAAGAGGTTTATATCTGCGGCAACTATCCCGTTCATCTCTTCCGATGTGATGTCCTTTGTCTTTTCAGCCTTTGTCAGATCCGTCTCATTGATAAGGTAATTCATGAAGAATCTGATGTCGTGGAGGTATGCCAGTCTGGTCATCGGAAGGACATTGCCCTTCAGATATGCAAAATACGAGCGCATGAAAGAAGGAAGCTCCTTCTGTATGCTCTCGCATTCCATGTAGATGTCGTTTTCTTTTTCGACTATATTGTCAGGCCTGTCACTCTTGTTGTGAGTCCTGAATTCCTTGCTGTCATATGTGGTCTTTGCCATAATAAAGCTATTCGCTTTCTTTGGATCCAATGATCCGGTCAACGATCTCGCCGACTGTCTCGCCCTTGTTGATATCTATCCAGTTGACGAAATCATATCTCTTGAGCCATGTGATCTGTCTTTTAGCGTAATGCCTGGTGTTCTTCATGATCAGTTCCTTGGCATCGAAAAGATCGTACTCCCCGTCCAGGAAGCCTATGATCTCTTTGTATCCTATGGCTTTCATCGACGGGAGATCCTTGTCATAGCCTTTCTCGATAAGTTCATTGACCTCATCTACAAGGCCGTCGGACAGAAGGCGCGATACTCTGCGGTTTATTCTGTCGTAGAGCCATTTCCTTTCCATGTTGAGGGCGAAGAACCTGAAATCGTAGTCCGGGTTCATCGGGCACTCTGAAAGATCGCGTATGCCGCGTCCGTACTCGAACGCTTCTATCGCTCTTACGACTTTGCGCGTATTGTTAGGATGTATGCGCGAAGCCGCGTCCGGATCTATTGCCTGAAGGTACTGATGCATATATTCGCCGCCGCGTTCTTCTGCAAGATCTTCGAGTTCCTTCCTTCGTTCGCCGTCATCTGACTGACCGCCGAAATCCATATCATAGAGTATGGAGTTCAGATAAAGTCCTGTGCCTCCGCATACTATCGGTGTCCTTCCCCTGGCAAGTATGCCGTCTATAGATTCGAGCGCAAGCTTACGGTATGACGCTACGGTCATGTTCTCGGCCGGATCGACTATAGAATACAGATGATGTCTGACGGCTTTCATCTCTTTATCCGAAGGCTTGGCGCTTCCGATGTCCATGTATTTATAAAGCTGTACCGAATCGCAATTGACTATCTCTCCTCCGATACGTTTTGCGAGATAATATGCGATCAGACTCTTTCCTACGGCCGTAGGGCCTGAAATAATGTAAACTGTCCTTTTGTCCTTTTCTGATCTGCTCATTTTTATCTGTTACTTCCTTCTGAACGATCTTTCGATTTCATAGCTCGTCACTCTGATGAATGTAGGCCTTCCGTGCGGGCACGAAAAAGGATTGCTGCATTCCGAGAGCTTTTTCATAAGATCGTTGATTTCGATCTCAGATAAGCTGTCGTTCGCTTTGACTGCCGATTTGCAGGATCTCATGATGAGTTTGTCGCGTACGGCTTCATTGCCTCCGCGAAGCTCATCGGTACCCTCGAACCAGCCTCTTGCGAATCCGTCAGCTTCTTCAAGTGTCATGTATTCTGGGACCGCTCTTACGATGAATGTCCTGTCTCCGAAATCTTCGATATCGTAACCCATCGAACGCAGTCCGTCCAGATGATGTCTTTCGCTTAAGTATACATCAGCGCTCACGTTAATTGTGAAGGGTGTGAGAACAGGCTGAGGAATATGGGTGGAATTCCTGTATCCTTCCATGAATTTTTCGTAGAATACGCGTTCGTGAGCGGCATGCTGATCGAAAACGTAAAGGCTGTCTCCGCCCTGCATTATTATGTATGTGTCAAAAACATAGCCCCTGTAAACGAGTTCCGAAAAATCAAAAGGCGCCGGAGGCCTGCTCTCAAATGAAGGGAGCTCCTCTCTGACCTCAGCGGCCGCGGCATACGGCCTGTCTGAAGAAGCAGCTGTTTCTTCAGGTCGTTCAAGAGTTTTGAGATATTCCTTTATGGATCTTTGTCCGCTTCCGGAGCCGCTGATGTTTTTCTCCGTTTCCGGACGAATTATTCCGGGATCAGAAGCTTCAGAGGAAGCCGGTTCCGAAGAAAAGACCTCCGGGACTCCCCTCCCGCTCATTACGGCAGTGTTCACTGCTTCGCTGATGTTCTGTCTGACTTCATCCTGTCTCAGGAATCTTATCTCTCTTTTGCCTGGATGGATATTTACATCTATTTCCCTCGGGTCCTGATCGATGAAGAGGATAGCCAGAGGATATCCGCTGAAAATACGGCCGGAATACCCCTCGATAAGACCCTTTTCTATGACCTGGCTGTCTACCAGCCTGCCGTTCACGAAGAAAAACTGTCCTTTCCTGCTGGTTCGTGTAGTACCCGGATCCGACACATAACCTCTGACGCTTTCTCCCTCGACAGGGATCAGTCTGTGCGCGTGGAGATCCGGATAAAGCGCGTCGGCAGCAGCCAGCACATCTCCGTCTCCGCTGGTCGTGAAAACGGTCTGCCCGTTGCTTATCATCATAAACTTTATACCGGCGTAGTATATCGCGAACTGCTGTATGAGCTCTATGACCGCGGAAGCTTCCCTGGCGTCGCTTTTCATGAATTTGCGTCTTGCAGGAGTGTTATAGAAAAGGTCTTCGACTATTATAGTCGTTCCTTTGTTGGCGCCGGTCCTTTCACTTGAGATGACCTTGCCTCCGTGCATGACGAGTTTTATGCCGCTTGCTTCTTCTGCCGTCCTGCTGACCATCGTAAGCCTGGATACTGCCGCGATGCTTGCAAGGGCTTCGCCCCTGAACCCGAGAGATACGATCTCATCGAGGTCTGCTATGCTGCTTATCTTGCTGGTCGCATGCCTTAAAAAAGCGGTCTCCGCTTCTTCCGGAGCTATGCCGCATCCGTCATCAGTGATGCGCATATAGGACTTGCCGCCGCCTCTGATCTCTACTATGATCTGCGAAGCGCCTGCATCTATTGAATTCTCGACTAATTCCTTCGCAGCAGAAACCGGCCGTTCGATGACCTCGCCGGCCGCGATCTTGTCTGCTGTAAAACTGTCGAGTACTTTTATCATTCAGTCGTTTTCTTTCGCTTCTTCTGTTATCTCCTGAAGAGCCACAAGAGCAGCCACAGGAGTCATCGTATTGATATCTATCGATCTCAGTTTCGCCTCGATCCTGCTGTATTTTTCAGACCGGGCATCATTGACTTCATCAGGCATGAAGCTTATCTGTTCTGCCGGCTTTTCTTCAGTAGATGTCATGAGCTCCACCGATTCAAGTTCACGCAGCTTCTTTCTCGCCGCGCTTCTGATAGTCTCGGGGATGCCCGCTATCCTTGCTACATGTATGCCGTAGCTCTTGCTTGCGGGACCTTCGATTATGTTGTGAAGGAACACCACATCATTGCCGTCTTCAGCGGCTGCGACCGAGAGATTATGTATTCCCTCGTGCCCGGCTGCAAGCTCCGTCAGCTCGTGATAGTGCGTGGCGAACATCGTCCTGACTCTGTGGCCCGGCTCAGCGAGATATTCAGCTGTGGCCCAGGCGATCGACAGGCCGTCAAACGTGCTCGTGCCTCTTCCGATCTCATCGAGTATGATAAGGCTTCTTTCGGTAGCGTTCCTGAGTATGCCCGCAAGCTCGCTCATCTCGATGTAGAATGTGGACTGGCCGTATGACAGATTATCCGACGCGCCTATCCTGGTGAATATGCGGTCGACGGTGCCTATGACCGCCGAATCGGCCGGAACGAAGCAGCCGATCTGCGCCATCAGTACTATGACAGCCGTCTGGCGCATGTATGTCGACTTACCGGACATATTAGGGCCGGTGATTATGAGCATGCTGCGTTCCGACATGTCCATGTAAGTATCGTTGGCAACGAACATGCCTGCACCGATCAGCTTTTCTACAGCCGGATGTCTTCCGCTTCTGATATCTATAACATCGCCGCTGTTGACGACAGGCCTCACATATGAATTATCGGATGCGACTTTTGCAAATGCAGCAAGCACGTCGAGGCAGGCTATCGCGGAGGATGCCGTCTGCAGAGCTCCTATGTAAGGCTCGACTGCCTGCCTTATCTTTCTGAACTCCTCATACTCGAGCCTGTTGATCTTGGCCTCGGCTGTGAGAACGAGATCTTCTTTTTCCTTGAGTTCCGGAGTTATATATCTTTCGTTGTTGACAAGAGTCTGTTTGCGGATATAGTCGTCAGGCACCTTATCGGCCATCCCCTTGCTTACGTCTATGTAATATCCGAAGACCTTGTTGAAGCCGACTCTGATGGTCTTTATGCCTGTTCGTTCCTTTTCGCGGGGCTCAAGCTCCGCTATCCATTCTTTTGCATCGGCGATGCTGTTTTTCAGTCCGTCGAGTTCCTTTGAATACCCGTTTCTGATGATGCCGCCCTCGGTCACAGCAAGAGGAGGATCATCGGTTATCGCTCTGTCTATCAGCTGATAAAGATCATCGAATGAAGCTATGTCATCGTTGATGATCCTGAGTAAAGACGTATTGAATGACGCCAGCTCTGCCTTGATATCAGGAAGCTGCGCAAGTGTTTTTTTGAGAGCAGTAAGATCGCGCGCGTCCGCTCTTCCGGTGGCGACTCTCGCGGTCAGCCGCTGGAAATCATAGATATATCTGAGCGAGCTGACTATATTGTTGCTTATTACCGGCTCATTCTTGAGAGCCTCGACGGCATCGAGCCTTGCATTTATTTCGTCCGCCCCGGTAAGAGGTTCTCTGAGCCATGATCTCAGGAGCCTGCCTCCCATTGCAGTCTTTGTCTTTCCTATGACACCGAGCAGCGAGCCGTTCACATCATGATCGTAGATCGTCTCGAGCAGTTCAAGGTTGCGGAGTGTCGAGCGGTCAAGGTGCATGCTGCCGTCCTGCCGGCGTATGTTTATGTTCCTGATCTGGCCGGGATCGCTCATCTGCATCTCTCTGAGGTACATGATCAGAGAACCTGCAGCAGATGTCATCTCTTCTCTTCCCTCCAGGTCAAGAGGTATGAGAGACGTTACGCCGAAATGGTTCATTAGAACGTCTCTGCATGCCTGGTATCTGTACCACGAATCGTCTACACGGTCGAGATATACTCCCGGCATATGCTCAGAAAGCGTTTTTTCGAGTTCTGGAGCGCTTTTTTCGTTTATAACGAGCTCTTTTATGCCCAGGACCGAGATCTCGTTCAGAAGGCGGTCAGAGCCCGACAGCGGATCGCCTTTTTTATCGTTTTCGAATTCATAAGCGCTGAGCTCGCCTGTAGTTATGTCGGCTACTGCCAGCCCTGTCATTTCATCCGAAAAAGATACCGAAGCGATATAGACGTTTTCATCGCTCCTGCCGGCATCGCTGATGTCGAGAGTCCCGGGTGTATAGATGCGTGTGATCTCGCGCTTTACTATGCCTTTTGCCTCGGCGGGATCCTCCATCTGTTCGCATATGGCCACCTTATGCCCGTTGTTTACGAGCCTGACGATGTACTGGTCGACCGAATGATGCGGAACTCCGCACATCGGCGCTCTTTCTTCGAGCCCGCAGTTGCGTCCGGTCAGTGTGAGCTCAAGCTCCCTTGAAGCAAGCAGCGCATCATCAAAAAACATCTCGTAGAAATCTCCGAGACGGTACATCAGGATAGTATCTTTGTACTCATCCTTGATCGCCATATACTGCTGCATCATTGGGGAAAGTTTAGCTTCTGCCATACCCTTTTTTACATAAGTGTAGGGGGAAATGTGATTTCCCCCTACCGCCCTTTTACTATTAAGAAATGATCGTTAAGTGACGACGGAAGCTTATTTCTTCTTGTTGTTGTAAGCCTCTACGCCGAGCTTTATGAGCTCGCACGCTCTCTTCATCTTGTCAGGTGTCAGAACGTATGCGATACGCATCTCATTGCCGCCAAGGCCCTTTGTCGCATAGAATCCAGGAGCCGGAGCGAACATCGCCGTCTCGCCGTTGTCGTCGAATTCCTTGAGCATGAACATGAGGAAGTCCTCGATGTTGTCTACAGGAAGCTTGCATGTCATGTAGAACGCGCCTGCAGGTTTCTGGCAGACCACTCCAGGGATCTTGGAGATCTCTTCGTAAGCGGCGTCTCTTCTTGCTTCGTACTCGGCCTTTGCCTCGTCATAATAGCTCTTGTCCATTCTGTAAAGAGCCGCAGCGCCAACCTGCTCGAGGGTAGGAACGCAGAGTCTGCCCTGTGCAAGCTTCAGAAGTGCGCTCATGAAATCCTTGTTCTTGGAGATAGCAGCACCGATACGAGCACCGCATGCTGACCATCTCTTGGAAACGGAGTCGATGATGATGACTCTGTCAGCGATGTCAGGAAGCTGTCCGAATGAGTGAGCTTCAGCTCCGTCATATACGAATTCTCTGTATACCTCGTCGGAGATGATCCAGAGGTCGTGCTCCTTGGCGATGTCGCCGATGAGTCTCATGTCTTCCATCGTGAGAACTCTTCCTGTAGGGTTTCCAGGCGAGAGGCAGCAGATGGCCTTTGTCTTAGGAGTGATGGCTGCTTCGATAAGGTCTCTCTTGGCCCAGTTGTAGCCATCCTCTGCGGAAGTGGTAAGCGGTACGAGAACTCCGGATACCTCGTTGCAGAATGTGTTGTAGTTCGTGTAGAACGGCTCGGCGATAAGAGCCTCATCGCCAGGGTTCAGAAGAGCCGTGAACGCGAGGATGAGAGCCTCGGAACCTCCGTTTGTGATGAGGATGTCGTCTCTCTCATACTCCATGCCGAAGTCTCTCTTCATGTAGTAGATCATTGCATCGCGCAGTTCGTCGATACCCTGGGACTCAGCATATGCTATGACCTTTCTGTCGAACTTTCTGATAGCGTCCATGAAGCAGTCAGGTGTCTCGATGTCCGGCTGGCCGATGTTGAGACGGTAGACCTTCTTGCCGTGCTCTCTTTCAGCCTCAAAAGCAAAAACGTTGAATCTTCTGATTGGCGAGAACTGCATTGCTGCACATCTTTTTGATACTTCCATAAGTCTTCAACTCCTTTGAAAATTATAGTTATAACTATGATTTACAATATCGTTTGCGGCCGGACCGCGGATCCGGTCACAGAGTGCTGTGAGACGTTTTGACGACCTCATCCACACACATATCATTATCGCACTTTTTACGTGAAAGTAAAAGTATATATTCTATATTTCCCTTGGTTCCTTTGATCGGAGACCACGAAAGCGCATGCGGATACAATCCGTTGTCCGAAGCGTATCCTATGACCTTGTTTATGACCTCTTTGTGCACCTCCGGGTCCCTCACGATGCCTCCCTTTCCGACCTGTTCCCTGCCGGCTTCAAACTGAGGTTTGACGAGGCAGACTACCTGTCCGTCACCGGACAGAACGCTGTCCGCCACAGGAAGCATATGGCTGAGGGAGATGAAGCTGACATCGACAGAAATGAGGTCGACCGGCTCCCGGATAAGCGAAGTATCCAGATAGCGGATATTTGTCTTTTCCATGTTGACGACACGCTCATCTGTCCGCAGCTTGTAGTCGAGCTGGCCGTAGCCCACGTCTATCGCATAGACCTTCGAGGCTCCGTGCTGCAGCATGCAGTCCGTGAACCCGCCTGTGGACGCCCCCATGTCCATGCAGACCTTTCCCTTGCAGTCTACGCCCCACTCTTCTATCGCTTTTTCGAGCTTGAGGCCTCCCCTGCTGACATAAGGGCATTCCTTTCCGGTGACAGCTATCTCTGCTCCCGGATCAAAAACAGAGCCGGGCTTGTCCTCGACTCTGCCGCCGACCGTAACAAGCCCCGCCATTATAGTGCGTTTAGCTTTCTCGCGGGATTCCGCAAGGCCTCTGTTCACAAGGAGTACATCCAGTCTTTCTTTCATGTCACTTGTTCCTTGATTCGAGCTGAAGAGCCAGATCTCTGAAGAAGGAAGCCCTGTCTCCGTACGGAGCAAGCGCATCGCATGCTTCAACGGTCAGCCGGTGCAGTTCTCTCTTTGCAGCTTCCATCCCGTGGACGCATACATAATTGCATTTGTCCTGGGCAAGATCCTTTCCGGTGCTCTTTCCGAGTATTTCTGCATCCCCTTCGAAATCGAGTATGTCATCAAGTATCTGGAAAGCGATGCCCAGATCGACGGCATAGACCGTGAATGCCGACAGTACGTCTTCATCAGCGCGCGCAAGCATAAGTCCCGCGCGTACAGGCGCTGTGATAAGATCTGCGGTCTTGTGTTCTTCTATATACTTCACAAGCCCTGCTGTTGCTTTTTTGTTCTCTCCGGTGATATCCGCGGTCTGGCCCGCTATCATTCCGGACGCTCCCGCTCTGCTCATGATCTCATGAGCGGCCCTCGCATGACAGTATATCGCTTCAGGATCATCCCTCAATTTCAGAGGCTCTCCCGTGACCGTCTCGGCGGCAACAGAAAGGAGACCGTCTCCTGCCAGTATGGCCATAGCTTCGCCGAATACCTTGTGATTTGTCGGTCTGCCGCGTCTGAGATCATCATTGTCCATGGCCGGCAGATCGTCGTGTATAAGTGAATACGTATGGATATATTCGAGAGAAAGAGCATAAGGAAGGGCCTCTTCTATGTCTCCTCCGGCGAATTCGCATGCGGCAAGAAGCAGGGCCGGTCTCAGTCTCTTTCCGCCTACTTCAAGGCTGTATGCCATTGCTTCTCTCAGGATCAGCGCCTCATCCGGAAGGTCGGGAAGCAGATCTGTAAGATGGTCATTGATCAGCGATCTGTAGTCTTCAAAGCTGTGCATCTTTCAGTTCTCCGTTCTCGTATATCTGTATCTTCTGCTCCGCGCTGTCGAGTATCTCTTTGCAGTATGCGGCTTCCTTCATGCCCTCGTCGAAGAGCCTGAGAGAATCCTCGAGAGTGGTCGCCTGTCTGCCTATCTCTGCAGCTGCATCCTGCAGTTTCTTCATGGATTCAGTAAAAGTCTTTTCAGCCATTTCCAACCTCACTTTTTCTCCGGCGTGACTTCGATGGCCTTTGCCGTGAAGCTGCCGCCGTTCATCATTATCTTATATACATCCCCTGCCCTGATACCGGCGATGCCGGCTACTATTCCGCCGCTTCCGTCAGTTACGGCGGCATATCCTTTTGAGAATATGCTGCGCGGATCGTTTTCTCTGAGGATTATGAGCGCCTTTTCAACTACGCTCCTGGATTCCGCTATCATGGCCTTCATGCCTGTTCGAAGGAGCTCTCTTCCTGTATCGAGCACGCGCCTTTCCGATGCTATCTTCTGTCCGGCCGAAGTAATGAGCATCTGCCTGCTCTTTTCTATATCCTCTCTG
>JAFRFA010000052.1:0-3908 GCA_017434585.1 Mogibacterium sp.
ATCCTGTGAGAACTCTCCGGCGACATATGGCGTCAGTTCGCTGAAAGGATGAGCATCGGTATCGACCCCGCCGGCTTTGAGCCAGCGCACAGAATACGGGAACATGGCCATCACGGCAGTCCTCGGATCATGACTGTCGATCCCTTCGCGCAGGGCCTTTCTTTTTTTGTCGAAGCGTTTCCAAAGAAGATATATTACTGCTGCAATTGCGGCTATGATAAGCACAGCGATCGCTATTCCCACGAACCTGCGCGGAATACCGCCGAAGACAGTGTCGTCAACTGAAGTATCCTGAGGAGCCGGTTCGTTGATATCATCGAGTCCGCTCAGATCATCCATGCCCATATCGCTGTTCTCTATCAGGCGGGAGCTGAGCGCGAACCTGTCTCTGAAATTCTCATCCATTCTGGATATCGCATAATTCTCTCCCGGGGCGATAAGCATGACCGCGCCGAAGATGATCATGACGGCCAGCATGACCGGCAGGGAAGATAATATATTGCCTCTGCCCGCAGCGATCATCAGGGCTGCCAGAAGAACGGCGATGCATATTGCTGATGGTATCATGCCGTAATACGCGAATGCCAGCATTGCGATTATCGCGATAAGAATGAGGGTGTCCCTTCTGAATTTGACAGGAGGAAGAGCTGCTATCAGTCCGATGAGGCATGAAGCCCATGCCGCCCCCATAAGACTGTTGCCTCCGTCGGGTTCCGGCAGCCGGTCGTACAGGTAGGCCTGAACTGATTCTGCCATGTCGTAGAACTGATTGATGAGTCCTGCAAGTCCGCCTCCTATGGCTTTGTGGAATACCACGATGGATGCAAGAAGCACCCCGGCGATCACTGCGCATACTATCCATCTCACTTTGCCGGGCTTTACGGACTCCGTGATGGTGATCCCCAGGAATACGAGCATCCCCGGTATAAGGAACGGTATGGCATCGATGGCATAAGCCCCCATGCAGAACAGACTCATGAACGCCATCAGAAGGACGGCGCCGGATATGTTCAGCACGAGATCTTTCTTCCATGCTTTTCCCGATACGGACTCATCTACGCTGATCATAGGCTCAGAGGAACGGACTCCGGCGACGAATGCGTCGCCCTCGTTCATGAATGATTCATACGCAGCAGGAGTCTCGGGTGTGACCGCGCCGAAAACTATTTCCGGGCTGTCGCCTGAAGACTCGTCTTTTTTGCGCCCGAAAGCACTCAGGACCGCGGTCTTGCGATCAGTCTTCTGAGGCTTTACTTTCGGTGCTGTATTCTCTTTTTTTCCGAATCTCTTCAGCTCCATTTACAGTTCAAGGCCTGCGATATCTGTCGCGGCCGTCTTTGCGCCGAATCCGGCGACGTTGAGGTTCTTGTCGGTAAAGCTGTGTGAGCCGCCGTACATGAGAACGGTGACCTGACAGCCGTTCGTTATGTCTTCTATATTGGCCGGGATGCGCGAACCCACGATGATGACGTGAGCATAGCGATCCTCTATAAGATTTCTAGCTATTTTCTGGAATGCACTCGGCATTGCAGCAGGTACTGCGAGGTATTCGTCCGCTGCGGCGGATGCATCCTCATCGGTGATTATCCTGTGCACGGCGGCATCGCCCGTCTGAGGGTCCGTCCAGCCGGCGGATATTATCATGTCGTCTTCGCGCATCGCGCGTATGAGCGATGTGAATACGGATGCGACAGCGTCCAGGGCAACAGGGTCCTGCGCGATGTCGGCCGAACTGTCCATAAGGAGCAGATACTGGTCTGTGACCGGGTCTCCGAGCTCCTTGACGAGCATTTTATCTGTTTTTTCCGAGAGCTTCCAGTGGATGTTCCTGACCGGGTCTCCAGGCACGTACTCTCTGATCCCTATCATGTCGCCTGCCACTGCGCCTTTTGTCTTCTGCGACTGTGTGTCTGCTTCAGGCATGGCAGAGACACCTGCAGGGATTATCTCTGTTTCGAACAGCTCCGGCATCACCGTGACGTATTTGCTTTCGACGTGCTTCAGAGGCTTTCTCCATACGCCCAGCGGATCCGTTACGACGGCGGACGCGACGTTCAGCTCATATCTACCGGCATGGGCCGGCTTCACATCGACTGTTATCTCACTGATGCCGCGCGGCATAAGGCTCCTGCTGATGCTGCAAACGTCCGAGTCGCCGACCCTGAGGTTAGCGCATCTGAGCTCGAGATCGACAGAAGCGACAGGCAGCATTCCTTTGTTGGCCAGGGTCACGGTAAAGCTGTTTTTTTCTCCTGACGTGCTGCTGTCGCCTATGGCAAGATCAACATTGCCGGCAGTGTATCTGAGCAACAGAAACGACACCGGCAGCGCGATGATGAGAGATACCAGCAGTGCAAGCGTCACCGTCTCGTTCGAGAACAGGTAGAGGATGACTGCAAACAATATCAAAAGGCCCCATGCGGCAGCTCTTCTGTGCATCCTTTTCCTTTCGTTCCTATACGGCGTATGGCGCTTTGACGCTGTTCATTATCTGGGTAAGCGCTTCGCGCGGAGTGGTTCCGGCTGCGCGGGCCTTCTGTGTGAGTATGATCCTGTGTGCGCACACATCGCAGAATACTTCGCGTATGTCTTCATCGCTCACGTAATCTCTGCCCTTCATGAGAGCGCAGGCCTTTGCCATATGGCTCACAGCGATCGATCCTCTCGGGCTTATGCCGAGCTCGGTCAGCTGGCTCGTACGCGTAGCGGCAACCAGATCGGCGATGTATTCGACGAGAGGCTGCTTGATCGTGACCGCGAGAGTTGCCTTGTGGAGGTTCTTCACCGTATCGGCGCTGACGATCGTCCTGATGTCCGAGTACGGATCTTCAGTCTGCCTGTTCATGATCACCTTTATCTCGCTGGCCCTGTCCGGATATCCGAGGCTGAGTCTGACGAGGAATCTGTCCATCTGGGCGTGCGGAAGCACCTGTGTGCCCGCGGCTCCTACCTGATTCTGGGTCGCGATGACGATGAACGGCTCTTTGAGAGCATGTGTCTTGCCGTCGACCGTGACCTGCTTTTCTTCCATCGCCTCGAGCAGGGCGGCCTGGGTCCTGCTGGACGTACGGTTGATCTCGTCCGCGAGCAGCAGGTTGGTGTCGTTGATGACGCCCGGCATGTAGGTGAATGAATTCCTGTCTTTATTGAAGACGGAGAAGCCCACTATATCCGATGGAAGAACGTCCGGGGTGAACTGTATCCTGTTGTAGTTCAGTCCGAGAGTTTTTCCGAATGCGACCGCAAGCGAAGTCTTGCCCACGCCAGGCACGTCATCGAGCAGGATGTGGCCGTTGGCCATTATGCTCATGAGCACCTTTCGTATGACTTCATCCTTTCCGATGATCACCTTGCCGACTTCGGCGGTTATGGCGTTCGTTGCGTTCTGAATGGCTTTCACCGTACCTGTATCTATGTGCACTTTTACAGCCTCCTTGTCATCTTTTGTCGTCACACAAATATAGCACAATTGAGCCTTGAAATACAGCGATTCTGCCAGTTCTGAACAAATAATAAGGGCGGGCAATATTAACAAAAGTTAAATGCATTCCCGTGCGGCTATGATGTATTATATATATTGACAAAGAATGTGGTGCGACAAGCACCTGAACACTGAAAAAGGACAGGAAACGAGACATATGTACGAGATCATATATAAATTCACGACACTTGTTGCGAAACTGCACGATCAGATCCTCAGCATAAACGACTCGGGCGGGTATTATTTCGATGACAAGGAGCTGCACTTCATCACGATGGGCATCTTCGGCATGCTGCTGATCTTCATCATCCATCCGCTGTTCAAGCTTCTCGCAAGCAGCGGGCACACAATGATCATCAGCTGGATATACGTTTTCACGCTCATTCTGGTGCTGGCCTTCGCGATCGAGATAGGCCAGTGGTATACG
>JAFRFA010000053.1:0-12051 GCA_017434585.1 Mogibacterium sp.
GGCAGATCATCAGATCATGCGCCGGCGGGATGCATCACACATGAAAAAAGACTTTCCAAAGATCGGTCCGACGGTGACGATGTTCGTTCCGTACGACTGTAATAATGCCTGCCCTTTCTGTGTAAACAAAAAGGAATACAGGGACACATCGGGATTTGATCTCGACAGATGCTACAGATCTCTCGATCTGATGAACAGGATATTCCCTCATAATGATATCGTACTTACGGGAGGAGAGCCTCTGGCTCAGCTGGATGCTCTTCAGGACATACTCGATCATATCGAAGAGGGACATCACATCTATATCAACACTACGCTTCCTGTGGGAGAGGGGCAGACGATAGAGGATGTCGCGGCGGTGCTCAACAAATATGCCGACAGGATCAGCTGCATAAATGTTTCGAGACACCTCAAGCACTATGTCAAGGAATGCCCGGACGAGATCTTCGATCTGCTGAAGTTCCGGACCAGGATCAACTGCGTGGTCTTCGAGGACGCGAAAGACGCCGCTACAAAAGAAAAGCTGCTGAAATTCCTCGACAGGTTCAAGGGCCATGAGATACAGCTCAGGGCCAATTATTCGTTCCTGACTCTCGAGAACGTCTTCGATACAGAGAACGACAACCTGTTCAAGCTGATCTCCGAGATATGCGAATACAAGTATCCTCTCGAGAAGGAGCGTTTCAGGACGGGATTCGTTTTCGAAAGGGACGGCAGCAAGATCACATATCACAAGACCCTGCCTTTCGCAAAGGTGGACGGCGTAGTCGGAGATATCATAATCAGACAGACCGGACGCATATATGACGACTGGAACGAATACGGACACGAACTGAACATCAACGATCTTACAGATCACAAGTACAAGTAAAAGGGAGTACAGCATGAAAAAAAGCGAACAGCGCCAGAACGACATCCTGGATTTCATGAAAAAGACCATAGCCAGCAAGGGCTACTCGCCGACTGTAAGAGAGATCTGCGCGGCGCTCGATATCAAGTCGACATCTACTGTACACAGCGACATCAAGGTGCTCGAAGAAAAAGGTCTTGTCAGAAAAGACCCTTCAAAGCCCCGCACGGTGCTTCCTGTCGAGAACGAGTACGTAAAGGCGGCACAGACATCTTTCGATACAGTGGCCCTCCCCGTCGTCGGCAGAGTCGCTGCGGGCGAACCTATCCTTGCCGAACAGAACGTGGTGGACGAGATGCCTGTTCCGGCCAGATTCGTCGGAAGCGGCACGAACTTCATACTCACGGTCAGCGGAGACAGCATGGTCAATGTCGGTATCAATGACGGAGACTATCTGATCGTTCAGCAGACTCAGGAGGCGCTGAACGGAGAGATCGTCGTCGCTCTTGTCAACGACGGAATGGAATCCGGCGCTACAGTAAAGAGATTCTACAAAGAAGACGGGCACATAAGGCTCCAGCCTGAAAACGACTACATGGACCCTATCATTGCAGAGGATGTGACAGTTGTCGGAAAAGTAAGGGGCGTGTTCAGGTATCTGAATTAATATGCTGAAAACAGCCTCTGAAGGGCTGTTTCATTCCATCGCGTGACCAATTTTTACGCGGTGTTACGGACGGGCATTTGGGTTCTCCTCATCAGCCCGTCTTTATATTGCGCGTGATTTAATGTATACTTAACGGGCAGTCACAAAAGAATGAGAGGAAGCTCATCTGAAGAAAAGCAGATTTTTCAACACAATAGAACTGGCCGCAGTGCTCTTTGCACTGTGGTTTGTTATGTCTCAGAAAACGGAGCCTAAATTCCTGATCATCGGAGGATCAGCGAGCGTCATCATAGCTCTCATGTGCATGAGGACGCTCAGCATGAAGGGCAAAAAGAGCGATGCGGTATTCTATTTTACCGAGACGACCTTCTTCAGGATGCTGGTTTACCTTTGCTGGCTTATTGTCCAGATAATCAGATCCGCTCTGTATGTTTCCGGGATATCGCTTGCCGGCAGATCGAAGGTCGATCCGTCCGTCGTGTGGTTCAAAGCCGACTACGATTCTCCGTTCGCAAGGGCTCTTCTTGCCAATTCCATAACTCTCACTCCGGGGACCATCACCATCGACATCACGGACGAAGGCTATTATTCTGTGCATGCTCTTACGCAGAAGCTCAGGGACGGTATCCTTGACGGCAGCATGCAGAAAAAAGTTGCGTGGGCATATAAGGAAGACATAGATTTCAGGCCTCTCAGCGAAGAGGAATTAGCCGGTATCGATGTCATCGAACACGAAATAACACCGAGGACCTACAGGGGCAGGAGGAAAATGAAATGATGCAGACGTTCTGGACCATAGTTCTCGGATGCCTCACAGCGATCCTGATGATCATGCTGATAATGATGTTCAGAAAGAAATATCCTCTGAACAAGCTCAACTATGTCTTCGCGATGAATACTGTCATAGTGCTTCTTATACTGACCGTAGGATTCGTGGACGGCAGGGTGGATATGTACATCGATATCGCGCTCAGCTATTCGATACTCGGATTCGTAACATCGGTAATACTGGCGAAATACATGGGAGGGCGGAGACGATGAACCTTACGGACATGTTCAGCGCTCTCAGCGCAAGAGAAGCGGCAGTGATCATTACGGGATCTCTGGGACTGCTGTTCATGCTGATATCCCTTATCGGCATTATCCGCCTGCCCGATTTCTTTACGAGGCTCCATGCCCAGGGCGTCGGGGATACTCTCGGCGCGCTTCTTCTGATCATATCGATGATGACAGCGGCAGGAGCGGGACTCATGAGCGTCAAGCTCTTCCTGGTCATCGCCATCATACTCATCACCAACCCTGTAGGGACCAACCTGATGATGATTGCAGGCATGAACAACAAGGAATACAGGGAATACAAGAAAGACAGAAAACACAGGAAGGAGAACAAAGCTGATGATGCTGATAATTGAAGCGATCCTGCTTCTGGGTCTCATAGCGATAGCCACGGCCATCATATTCGGCAGGGATCTCATGGTCTCTGTAGTCATTTACTGCGCCTTCAGCTTCATCACGATGTTCCTGTACATCATTATGGGAGCGCCTGATGTGGCGTTCACTGAAGCGGTCATCGGCGTGATATCCACCGTATTCTTTATCATAATACTAAGATCGGTCAGAAGGGACGCGAAGAGAAGAGGGGAAAAGTGAGAAAAGTCCTGACTGTATTGTTATTGATAGCAGCGCTCACGCTGCCGTTCATGTTCTTCGACATCCTTCCGGATATCGGGGACCCGGCTTCGGCGCCTAATTCCCACGTGTCGGACCATTACATAGAGCACGCGATCGACGAATGCAATTCGCCGAATATGGTTACTGCCGTGATCGTAGACTACAGGGCCTTCGATACCATGTTCGAGACTACGGTGATGTTCCTTGCGGGTGTGTCGGTCGTGCTAATACTGGCTTACCATCCGAAAAGGAGGCTCATCGTGCCGACGCGCTTCAGGCGCTTTGACGCGAGGACCGGAGCGCCTATGTACAACACGGTCAACAAGGACGTCATGGTGTCGATCATACAGGCTCTCATACTCATATATGCGGTATATGTGCTCTTCCACGGAGAGGTGAGCCTCGGAGGAGGCTTCCAGGCCGGAGCGCTGATAGGAATGACATACCTGCTGGACGTCATGGTATGCAGGAGGGAAGTCCCTCTGTTCAGACTCAGCAAGTTCAGGGCAGCAGGCGCAGCCGGGCTCGGACCTCTGATCTACGCCGTGACCGGACTTGTTTCGTTCGCTGGAGGGGGCATGTATCTGCAGTACTCAAAGCTGCCTTTACCGGTGCATGAGGCAGAACTCCACTCGATAGGCATAACGCTTGTAGAGATCGGCGTAACGATCGGCGTCGCCTGCACCATAATAACGATAATCAATGCTCTCACCGAAAGGATATCCTTCGACGACGAGCTCTAGATACTGAAAGGGAAAATGCTTACTACCATCAACGCCTTTCTGGCAGCAAAGGGAATATATCTGCTCACATTCGTCCTGCTCTCCCTGGGAGTTGCGGGCATGATAGTGTGCAACAATTACATGAAGAAGCTGATCTGCATGAACATAATGCAGGTCGCTGTCATATTCTTTTTCCTCTGCCTGGGACAGAAGAACGGGGGAACGATCCCGGTGGCTGTCGGAGAGGCCGTAAAGGCATCGGAATACATCAACCCGCTTCCGCACGGACTCATGCTGACCGCGATCGTCGTCAGCCTCGGCACCACGGGGGTGGGTCTTTCATTGCTCCTGAGGATAAGGGAGAAATACGGCACTGTAGAAGAAGACGAGATCATCAGGAGGGAACAGAAGATCTAGATGGCTAATATCCCTGTTCTGATAGTGATACTGCCTCTTATCGCAGCGCTTTTATGTCTGCTGCTGACCGGGATCAACAAGCATCTCGGCGCTCTTGCTGTGGGCCTTTCTGTGCTGGCCTCTCTTGTGCTGTCCGTGATGCAGCTCATCACAGTAGTGAAGGGCGGGCCTGTCCATTATGAGATAGGCGGATATGCTGCGCCGTACGGCATCGAATTCGTCATCGACTCTCTGAATGCACTTATTCTCGTTCTGGTATCGCTCATGGGTCTTCTCACCGTGCTCTTTGCCGGAAATTTCTGGAGCGATGAGAGGACGATGGTAAGAGGGGCTGCCTATTCCGTGCTTGCTCTTCTTATCACGGGACTTCTGGGTATGACATCTACGGGCGATGTGTTCAATCTCTATGTGTTCCTCGAGATAACCTCGCTTTCGGCATACTGCCTGATCGCCCTGGGCGGAAGCAAGGGAGTGGTATCGGCCTTCAGGTACATGCTGGTCGGCACGATAGCTGCAACGTTCTATCTGCTCGGCATCGGCATCCTCTACGGAGCGACCGGCACCCTCAATATGGGAGACATGAGATCCATACTGGACAGGGGCGGATATGACGATGTGATGCTGGTATCGATGTGTTTTCTTATCGCCGCGTTCGGCATAAAGATGGCGCTGTTCCCGCTGCACGGCTGGCAGCCTTCGGCGTATACGCATGCCGAGCCGGGCGCAAGGCCTCTCATCACGGGCGTGATGGGAAAGATACCGGCGCTGGCGATGTTCAGATTCATTTACTGCATATTCGGTACGGACCTTAAATACGTCAGATACCTGCTGTTAGCAATAGGCGCGCTCTCGGTGGCGGGAATGCTCTACGGCTCGATAAGGGCGATGGCGCAGAATGACATCAGAAAGATGCTGGCGTATTCTTCAGTGGCGCAGATAGGATACATATCGCTGGGATTTGCCATCGGCACTCCGCTGGCCCTTGCGGGATCCTTCCTGCACATGCTCGGCCACGCATTCATGAAGGGGGGACTCTTCTTCTGCACCGGCGCGATCACGTACAAATACGGGACCACCGCGCTGGACGACTTCGGAAGGATATACAAGAAGATGCCGCTCACAGCGGGACTTCTTGTCGCTGCGGCACTGTCGATGATAGGCATACCTCCGACGGCGGGATTCTTCAGCAAGTGGTATCTGGCGCTGAGCGCAGCAGGCAGGCATGAGTGGATATACATAGCGGTACTCGTGATATCCAGCCTCCTCAACGCAGTATACTTCTTCAGGCTGATCGAGAAGGTGTTCATACAGCAGCCAAAGGGCATCGAAGAGAAGTGGTCCTCAGAGCTGACGGAACTTCCTCTTACGCTGATCATACCGGTAGTGGTGTGCTTCATTGCGATATTCGGCATAGGCATCTTCAACGTGAAGATAGTCGATGTGCTTATGCTGACGCTTGAGGGGGTGGGCCTATGACTGAAATGAAGGCTCTGCTCGCTCTTCAGTACAGACCTGTTATCGCCGTGCTCGTGTCCCTTGCGGCATCAGCGCTGATATACGTGCTCGGAGAACACATACACCGCAATCTGCGCGAAGGCATCACGATCACCGCGTCCGCTGCAAAGATCGCTCTCGTCTATTCGATGCTGCCTGCAGTGCTCGCCGGAGAGGAGATAAGGCTCAGGGTATTCGAGATCGTAAAAGGCGTGAACCTGGAGTTCAACGTCGATCCGGCCGGCATGGTATTCGCATGCGTCGCGTCGACTCTCTGGATGCTAACTTCGCTGTATTCGATCGGCTATATGAGAGGGCATAACGAAGAGAACCAGACCGGATACTACGCTGCCTTCGCGATGTGTCTTTCGGCAACGACCGGTCTGTGCTTCGCCGCTAATCTGCTGACCTTCTTTATATTCTTCGAAGTGCTTACCGTGGCGACATATCCGATGGTCGTGCACTACAGGGATGAAGAGAGCACTGTCTCGGGCAGAAAGTACCTCGCATACACACTCATCAGCGGCCAGATATTCTTTGCCGCGATCATCATAGTATACGTCGTGTCCGGCAGCATGGATTTCAGACCGGGCGGATTCCTGACGGCAGATATGCTGCCGATGCCCTGGGCGCTGGTCATATTCTTCATGATGGCCGGAGCGGGCATAGTCAAGGCGGGCGTGATGCCGCTCCACAGCTGGCTGCCTGCCGCTATGGTGGCGCCTACTCCGGTCAGCGCGCTCCTTCATGCGGTGGCGGTCGTCAAGGCCGGAGCGTTCTGCACGCTCAGAGTCGTACTCTATGTATTCGGACCGGAGCTTGCCGGCTCATGCAGAGGGACCATGATCCTCTCATGGATGGCCGTGGTCACGATAATACTGTCCTCTCTCATCGCGATGCAGAAGACCAATCTCAAGGCGAGGTTAGCATACTCGACAGTCGGACAGCTGTCATATATAGTGCTCGGCATATGCATACTCTCGCCGTACGCAGTCGCGGGAGCGATCTACCACATAGTGGCGCACGCTTTCATGAAGATCACTCTCTTCATGGCTGCCGGAGCCATATTCGTGACCACTCACAAGAAAGACATAACCGAGATGATAGGCATCGGAAAGCGCATGCCTGTCACCATGACGGCCTTTGCGGCCGCTTCGATAGGTATAGCCGGCTTTCCGTTCTTCGCGGGCTTTGTCAGCAAGGCCAATATAATCATGGGAGCGGTGTCGATGGGCAGGCCTGTATTCGTGGCCGCCCTTATAGCGAGTGCTCTTCTGGCGCTGACATATCTGATGCCGGTAGTTCTCATTGCTTTCAAGAAGAACGTGGACAATCCGGACTTTGCAGAAAGAGGAGAGGCTTCGGCAGCGATGCTCGTGCCTCTGGTCATAACGGCGGTATTATCCATCGTGCTCGGTATGGCTCCGAATGCGGGCCTGCATCTGCTCGACCTCGCTTATATGGCAGGAAACTCGATATTCACACCTCTGATGTAGGGTAAAAGATGATGACGACTGAGATCCTTAGATATCTGGGAATAGCTTTTGCAAGCTCTGTGCTTCTTCTGGTGCTGAGCAAGGTTATCATGCAGTTTATCCTTAGAAGACAGGCCGACTATTACCTCAAAGAGGAGTATAAGCAGGAAGAGCTGATACTCAATAACGCCGGCTTCAGCATAAACGACGAAGTCGAGACCAACCCTGAGGGAGAGGTGACGGAAGAGCACGTCCACGTGGAACCGCAGCTGCCTAAACCGGAACCGATAGAGATCCCTGTGTTCGAGATACCGCTCTCCGGTACGGAACAGGAGCCTGTGTCACAGCCGGAGATAAAGAAACCGGAACCTGTCCCGGAACTCATAACGATACCTTTCCCGGAGCCGGAGAAACCGCAGCCTGAGAAAGCGGAAACAGGAAAGATACCTGAGGGAGTCCCGCTCACAAAGGCAGGAAAGCCTCGCAAGCCATCGATGAGCATGAAGAAGGACGAACTCATGGCTATCGCGGACTGGAAGGGCGTCGCTCTGCCGCCTGACGCGACCAAGGCGGTCATACTTGAACTGATTGAAAGCGCGGAATGACAAGCATAAGCAAGGAGATGTTAATACAGATGCTGCACCCCGGGATCATAATGATCGCGTTCGGGGTGATCACCATGCTTCTCCCGAGACCTTGCAGAAGGCCTCTGTCTGTTGTCGCGCCTGCGTGCGCTTTCTGGGCGTTCCTGCAGATGGGAACTGACAGCAGCCTCGTATATGAGCTGACTCCGTATATCAGGATGCAGTTCATACATTTCGACAGCATCGCTTATGCGTTCACGCTTGTGTTCTGCGCGATCGCTCTTCTGAACGGGATTTACGGAGAGGGCATACAGCACAGACACGAGTGCGGCATGTCCATGATATATGCCGGCAGCGTCATGGGAGTCATACTCGCGGGCGATCTCATTTCACTCATAATATTCTGGGAGATATCAGCCTTCGCGTCTATGTATGTCGTATACTGCAAGCATGACATGGTATCCGAAAGAGCATCCTTCCGCTACATACTCGTGCACGCATTCGGCGGCAATATGCTGCTTGCCGGAGTCATAGCATATATTTTCCATTACGGAAACGGGATCGCGAATATAGCAGATCACACGGGGGAACCGTTCTTCTGGCTCATGGCGGTCGGAGTGGCTGTCAACGCCGCTATACCTCCGCTGCACTCGTGGCTGCCTGACGCTTATCCCGAGTCGACCGCCACGGGCACGGTGTATCTTTCGTCGTTCACGACCAAGGCCGCGATATATCTCATGATAAGGATGTTCGCGGGACTCGACGTCCTCATCATTGCGGGCGCTGTCATCTCCGTATACGCTGCCTGCATGGCGATCATGGAAAACAATATAAGGCGCCTGCTGGCTTATCACATAATAAGCCAGCTGGGAATGATGATCGCAGCTATAGGAGCCGGCGGCGAACTCGGCACAGACGCGGCGACGGCACACGCCTTCACGAACATACTCTTCAAGGGTGTGCTGATGATGGGCGCCGGAGCAGTAATGTACGCAACCGGAAGGAGCAAGATCACAGAACTCGGGGGCATGGCTAAAAAGATGCCGGTGACAGCGGTATGCTTCCTCATATCGTCGCTTGCCATAGCGGGTCTTCCGGGCCTTTCGGGATTCGTGAGCAAGGCTCTCATTACAGAAGCCGTTGCTTCCTCGGGACATAAGACGGCTGCTCTGCTCATCACTGCGGGCGGAGTCGGTACTCTGCTGTCGATAACGCTCAAGATCAACTGGTTCGTGTTCTTCGGCCCGTGCGAAAACGAAAAGGACTCCGAAGTCATCTCAAAGGTGCCTGTCACTATGAGTGCTGCCATGGTGCTCGGGACCGCTCTGACGGTACTCATCGGCGTATTCCCTGACAGGTTCTACGCACTTATGCCGTACGCCACGAACGCTCATCCTTACCATATGGAGCATGTCCTCGAATATATAGCGATATTCATCGGCGGCTCGATACCGTTCTTCATCTGCATAAAGAAGATGAAGCCTCACGATGAGATCACTCTCGACTTCGACTGGTTCTACAGGGTGGTGCTGAACAAACTCGTTCTCTGGATCTCGAAGCTTTGCGACGGGATATTCGCATGGTGCGACAGGCATGCTTCAAGGACGGCGGAATACCTGCGTACGCATTTTGGCGATCCTTATCTGTGGACACAGGGAAGCAGCAGCGTTAAGATAAGAAAGTTCTCGTTTGAAAACGAGAGCCGCCTGATAGGGGATGTGATGACCGTCATAGTGCTGGTGCTCACGGTGATGCTGGCTCTCGTGACATATCTTGCATCATGAAAGGGCAGATAACACAAAATATGGTATCTGCTCTTTTTTTATGCTAAAATAAATATGTATGTATAACGTCCTGAAGCGCTGCCGCAAAGGCGATGTCTCCTGCGGCAGACCATATCCGTATAAGTAGTGTATAAGACCCGCTTGGTTTTAATTGAAAGGGAGGGAACAAGAATGAACAAGGCAAAAGTGCTTGCACTAACTCTGATCCTCGCGATCATGACGATGTACATGCCTGCCTGCGCTCAGGAGGTCGAAGCCGGAGACTTCACCGGCGTCCTGACCGTTGCCAATGATCAGAAGATCATCGTGAGCAACGCCAAGGAGACGAAGGAATTCGTCACCGACAGCTCCACAAAATACGATATGAGCGGACAGAGCAGCTTCAGCATGAATGACATCGTCACCGTCAAGTATCAAGGCAGGGGCAAAAAGCTCGTTGCCGAAGAGATGACGCTCAAGAAGCATACACAGAAGGATACTTTGTTCAGCGGTATCGTAACGGGACTTGAAGATAAAAAGACCGTGACCGTTACCAGCAAGAGCCTGACGATCACTTTCTCTTATGATGACAGTACTGTGATAAGCGGTAATCTGCGCAAGGGAGACGGCGTAAGGATCACTTATGTCGGAGACCTTTCGGAATTCCCGAAGGCCACAAAGATCGTCGTTACGAAGGAAGTGCCTGAAGAACCTAAGACGCTGACTGCCAGCGGTATCGTTTCTGAATTCACCGATACTTCGCTGCTGCTTTCGATCGACTCGGCTCATTCGCGCAAGTTCACGCTCGACAAGAATACGAAGATAACCGGTCTTTCCGATAAGCTCAAGGTCGGTGACAGCGTGAATGTGACGTTCAACAATACGGAAGACAGCGCACCTCTTGCTGTAGAGGTCAATATCGTAAAGGAACCGCCTGCTGAGGTAAGGACGATCAACGGCACGATCAACAGCGTCGGAGCCAGCGCGATAAGCCTCAAGACAGACTCGAAGACGTACAACTTCGTCACTGACAAAGACACGAAATACAAAGGCGTAAAGCCTGCTGTCGGATGCAATGCCGAGATCACATACAGCGTTGTAAAGGGCAAGAACCTTGCTTCGGTCGTATACTGCCAGAAAGCTCCGGATCCGCCTGAAAAGCCTGTTACGGCAAAGGGCACCATCATATCATGGGGCAACGGAAATGCTGTTATCAGTATCGACGGCAGCGGCAATACGAACCTGACGTATACCAACAAGATCGAGATAGCTTCGGATTACACTCCGCAGGCCAACGACTACGTACAGATCGAGTACATGAAGAGCAGCAGCGAGATGACGAAGATCAAGCTCATAAAGAGACCGGATCCTCCTAAGCCTGTTCCGCCTGAACCGGTCGTGACTGACGGTGTTATCAAATCATGGGGAGGCGGCAAGTGTACGATCACAGCCGACGGCTCCGACCTCAATCTGACGTATGACAAAGACCTCGATATCTCGCCGGGCTACAAGCCTCAGGCAAAGGACGAGGTAAAGATCACCTATACAAAAGAAGACAGCGTGCTCAGAAAGATCGAGCTCACAAAGAGACCGACTCCTCCTGTCCCGATCAAAGCAGAAGGAACTCTGACCGCCTGGGCCATCGACGGTGAAAACAAGTGCACCATCGATACCGCAGACGAGACTCTCGCTCTGACATACGATCCGGATTCGCTGGATATTCCGAAGGGATATGAGCCTCAGGCTGATGACAGCGTCAAGTTCACCTACGTAAAGACAGAGATGTCTCTCAAGTCGATCGAGCTCATAAAGAGACCTGATCACGTCGTTACTTCAGAGGGAACTCTGGTCAAGTGGGGCGCCGACAAACAGCATAAGTGCATAGTCGACATAGGCGGAACTGAGATCACTCTCACATACGATCCTGAATCGCTCGATCTGCCGACCGGGTACTGGCCTAAGGATGAAGATTATGTAGAGGTCACCTATACTTCGAACAACAACGTGCTCCAGAAGATGACTCTGATCAACAGACCAGACTATACCGTAAACGGCGAGGGGACCCTGCTGGCATGGGGCATCGACGGCGGGAACAAGTGCACGGTCGATGTGAACGGAACAGGGGAAACGACTCTTACCTATGATCCGGATAAGATCGATATGCCTGACGGATACTTCCCGCAGGCCAATGACGAGGTCAAGGTAACATATACTTCGAATGACAATGTGCTCAGCCACATCGAGCTCGTGAAGAGGCCGGACCCGACACCAGACCCGACACCTGCACCGGACCCGACACCTGCACCGGATCCAGAACCGGAACCGGCGCCGGAACCAGAACCAGAGCCGGACCCGGAACCAGAGCCGGACCCGGAACCAGAGCCGGAACCGGACCCGGACCCAGAACC
>JAFRFA010000054.1:0-54284 GCA_017434585.1 Mogibacterium sp.
CCTCGTAAACTCATAAAAGTTATGACCATAGAAGGAACCGTGGGGCACACGGGGATAGCTCGTTGATACTCAGACCGTCAGGTATGTTGAGCGAGAAGCCCCCACTTCAGGCTAAACAGCCAAGTGGTGGGAGTATGTCACCAATGCCAAAAAGCCGAATATCAGTTTATTAAGCTCTTTTCGCAATGTATAATCTAGTATACGTGAATAATGAGGAGGCATCCCTAGTTGAAGATTCAAGAAACTAACATGGAGGAGGAGACCAGACTAATGGATATTGGCCGTGGAGGAATTCTATCGGATTCATTGAGCCTACTGAAAGATATAGAGGCAGGAAGATGACAACTGATTCAAGAGAAGTAAGAGCGATCAGCGGACGTGAGTGCCTTATATATAGCTGTGGCTCGTCAGAGAGGCTGCTTATCCAACCTGTGGATGACCACGATATCAAGGTCCTTGATAATCAGGTTTCAGAGATCCGCAGGCTCACCGATGGTATCGGCTTTACTTTGGCTGCGTTCAGGGTCAATGACTGGAATGATGATCTGTCTCCGTGGGAGGCACCGTCGGTATTCGGTGATCAGGGCTTTGGAGGAAAGGCGGATTCCACGCTGGTTTATATCAGGGATTTTGTTGTTCCAGAGCTTACCGGCGGTAGGGATACAAAGATCTATATCGGCGGGTATTCTCTTGCCGGGTTCTTCGCTCTGTGGGCAGCTTATCAGACGGATATGTTTAGCGGGGTCGTTGCGGCATCTCCATCAGTATGGTTTCCAGGATGGATAGACTACGCCGAGGGCAATAACATCAAGGCTGAGAAGGTGTATCTGAGTCTCGGAGATAAAGAAGAGAAGACACGAAATCCTGTCATGAAGATGGTGGGAAATAATATAAGAAGGCAGATCGAGCTGCTCGAGGGGTACCCGCATTGCATAGACTGCGTGCTTGAGATGAACCGGGGCAATCACTTCAAAGAGCCCGATCTCAGGACAGCAAAGGGCTTCGCATGGCTGATCGGGGTAAAATAGACAATTGATTGAGGATAATCGATGAAGCGTGAACTCGGGCATTTTATGATTGGGAACTCATATGGGGGCAATCAGGACTGGTTCAGGACATATATGATGCGGCTTGGAGGATGCGGCGCAGAGACAGCCTGTGACAGCAGCCTGTACTTTGCGATCCATAAGGGCGTTGAGGGCATCTATCCTTTCGATCATACGAATCTTTCCAGAGATGACTATGTGGAGTTTGCACATATGATGGAGAAATACCTGAAGCCGAGGATGTCCGGGATAAACAAGGCGGAGATCTATGTTGAAGGGTACCGGAATTATCTGAATGACAGAGCTGTTACCGGTATCAGCATGGACATGCTCGATGGGAGTGCGCCATATGAAGCTGCTGAAGCTGTTATCAGAAAACAGATAGATGCCGGATATCCTGTCCCGACCCTGATATTAAATCACAGGGATAAGACTCTGAAAGATTATGTATGGCACTGGTTTCTGATCAACGGATACGAAGAGAGGGAGGATATCCTGATGGTCAGGACTGTGACGTATAGCTGGTATAGATGGCTTGATCTCAGGAGACTCTGGGAAAGTGGATATAGCAGCCGAGGCGGATTGGTATTATATGATTTAAAATGATGAGATGATGCTCAGGGACAGGTATTCTTCCCTTGAGGATTTCTGCACAGTAAATGGGATTACTATTTGATTTATTCAGAAAGACAGATATAAACAGCAAGCTTGGCTCATATGAAAAGGAACGCAAAGGATAACAAAGAACTATGGAAGACTATATCGTAAGGGCGACAGCCGCGGGCGAAACAGTAAGAGCGTTCGCCATAAGATCAACGAATCTTACGGCAGAAGCAAGAGAGATACATCATACATTCCCGGTAGTGACAGCGGCGCTTGGCCGTCTGCTCAGTGCAGGGGCAATGATGGGCTCCATGATGAAGGGCGAGAACGACAAACTGACTATCCAGGTAAAGGGCGACGGCCCGATAGGACAGATGACTGTCACGGTAGACAGCCATGGGAATGTCAAAGGATTCCCGGCTGATCCGTCCGTGGACATCCCGCTCAAAAGAGCAGGCAAGCTCGATGTAGGAGCTGCGGTCGGAAGGGGCACCCTGACAGTCAGCATGGATCTCGGCCTGAAAGAGCCGTATAACGGACAGGTCGAGATACAGACAGGGGAGATCGGCGATGATCTGGCATATTACTATACTGTTTCCGAACAGACACCGTCCGCAGTAGGCCTCGGAGTCATGGTAGACAGGGACAGCTCAGTAAAACATGCCGGAGGCTTCATCATACAGATAATGCCGGACGCAGCCGAAGAAACGATCTCTGCCATTGAGGCAAAGGTAGCAGCGGCAGAATCGGTAACTGCAATGATGGATGAAGGCATGAGCCCTGAAGATATACTGTCATACTATCTTGGAGATCTTGATCTGAAGATCACAGAAAAGCTGCCGGTCAGATATTACTGCGGCTGTTCAAAAGAGAGAGTGGCCGGTGTCCTTGCCACCATAAGCACTGATGATCTCGAAGAGATGATAAACGATGGTGAAGAGATCGAAGTCAGATGTTATTTCTGCAACTCAGCATATAAGTTCAGCACTGACGAATTGAAAAAAATAGCAGACTCAAGATAAAGGTGACACTAAAACAGGGGGGGCTCGATCGCAACACAGCGCTGTTACATTTAGTATAGGATGGACCAAAAACAGATCATCATTCATGTGGATATGGATGCTTTCTACGCGTCTGTCGAGATCAGAGACGATCCGTCTCTGGCCGGAAAACCCCTTATCATAGGGTCTCTTCCGACCGAGCGGGGCGTAGTCGCGACCTGCAGCTATGAAGCGAGGAAGTACGGGATACATTCCGCCATGAATATAAAGGATGCATACAGACTCTGCCCGCATGGGATATACATGCATCCGAACTTCGAAAAATACAGAAAAGTCTCGGAGCAGCTCCGCGGTATATGGAACGACTATGCTGTAAGAATGGAACCCGTGGCTCTTGATGAAGCATATCTGGATGTGACCTACAGTGCCGGGAACTTTGAGCGTGCCGGCGAGATGGCAAGGGAGATCAAGTCAAGGACGCGCAGCGAGCTCGGTCTGACGTGCTCTGTCGGCGTCGCGTACTCCAAGACAGCCGCCAAGACAGCGAGCGAGGAGAAGAAGCCCGACGGCTACTTCGAGATCATCACTCGGCAGGACTTCGTGGAACTGATGATCGACCGCGATGTGAAGACGCTGTATACCGTAGGTGCAAAGACAGCGGAAAAGCTCAACAGGATAGGTATCTTTACCGTCCGTGACATACAGGAGCGAAGTGAAGAGGTCGCTGAGCGTTTCGGCAGGCACGGGCAGCTGATCACCGAGCTTGCGTTCGGCATAGATGACCGCAGAGTGGTCGCATATAAGCCTGAGGATGCGAAGTCCATAAGCCGCGAGGTCACCTTCCAGGAAGACGTCGATAACTTCGACCTTCTGAAGGACGTCCTCGTGCTGCTGGCACTGTCAGTCGAGGACAGGGCAGGGAGGCATGGCCTTCATGGAAAGGGCGTCACGCTCAAGCTGACATATTTCGATATGCAGAGCATCACCCGATCAAGAGCAGTGACATCTGCAGACAGCGCCGGGACCATATACACCGAGACCGTCAGGCTGCTCGATCAGGTGGAGAAGCGTCCGGTGAGGCTTGTGGGAGCCGGCATATACAAACTGTCCGGCGATGAAGGCCGGCAGATGACTCTTGACGATTACATGGAAGAGACTGCTGCTGAGCAGCATATCATAGAGGTCAGGCTCCGCGAGCTTCAGGACAGATACGGACTGGACTTTGCCGGACATCTTGAAGATATATATCACGGTACAGTGCTGCATAAGACGATAGAGTACATGAGAAAGCATTATCCGGCACGCAAAAATACTGACTGAAGGAGCCTGAAATATGAGTTTCAGAGATTTCAATGAAGACGGTCCCGGCACAGTCGAATGGGATATAGTGATGGGACAGAATACGACCGGGATGTTCTCCGACGAGACGCATTATGTGCTCGAAGGAGATCAGCTTACTGAGGTGACGTTCTCTCACGCCGGCGGCGGTGCTTTGGAGCCGTCGATTTACGGGCTGACGTATATGGTAGAGAATATCGGCCCTGTCAATACTCCGCTTGTCGGGCGGCCGTGGTTTACCTTTGAACAGGACGGCTGCAGATTCAAAGCCACACTCAATAAGAAATATAGACAGAGCAAAGACTGCTATGTGGTGGACATAGAAGAAGTAACGGGATAAGAAGAGGGACTGAAATGCTTGTTAGACTTGCGGGAATCGAAGATATGGAGGGCGTGAAGGCTCTTCTGAGAAAGTATCACCGCGATATAATCCCGGACTATGAATTCGGCGGCAACAGGTATCTCCTTATGGGCATCCGCACTGATGCGGCCGATAAGCTGCGTGGTACTATATGATATGAAGGAGGAATCACAGGCATGGGATTGATATCCAGTTTATTCAGAGGCAAAGACATAAACAGCAGACTGCAGGAGCTGCGCGGTGTCGAACGAGCGGTGCTGCTTGATGTGAGGGACGCTGATGAGTTCAGGCAGGGCCACATCCCCGGAGCGATCAACATACCGGCAGACAGCATCGAAAGTATCGGCAGGAAAGTGAAGGAAAAAGATACGCCGATCTACTCATACTGCCTCAGCGGTGCAAGAAGCGGCAGAGCTTCAGCGGCGCTTAAGGCGCTGGGATATACGAATGTTACGAATATCGGAGGGATCAACAGGTATAAGGGAAGACTTGAGAAATGAAAAGAACCGGATCCATCGATTGGCATGACAGTGAAAAATAGTGAAAAAATAGTGTAATTTTTGAGCATATTTACTTAGCAAGTTTGCAAAGAAGAATGAGAGGGAACTGTGATCGAATATACAGAACGAAAAGGGACAGGATGCATCAAGTGGGATGCTCTGGAGGAGACTTTCGGGACTGACGGGCTGCTCCCGCTCTGGGTGGCAGACATGGATTTCAGAGTCGACAGGCATATCACTGACGCGGTAGAGGGATATCTGAAGCGCGGCGTTTTCGGATATGAAGGAGCCCCTGACAGTTACTATGATGCGTTCATAGAATGGGAGAAGGCTGAGCATGGTCTCAGTATCGACCGGGAGTGGATCAGGTACTCGCCGGGAGTAGTGAGCGGCTTCAACTTTGCCCTGCAGATCCTGAGCAATCCCGGCGATGCAGTGATAGTGACAACTCCCGTATACTATCCGTTCCTCCGCGCTGCTGAAAACAACGGGCGCAGACTGATCTGCTCTGAACTGATGAACCACGACGGCCGCTACTGCATAGATTTTGAAGACTTCGAGCAGAAGATCATCAGTAGTAATGTGAAGGTGTTCATCCTGTGCTCGCCGCACAATCCGGTCAGCCGCGTATGGTCGGCCGAAGAGCTGACTGAGCTCCTTGCCATCTGCAGGAAGCACAGGGTCGCCGTGATAGCCGACGAGATACATCACGACCTCACATTCGGCAATGCCGTTCACGTTCCGACGCTCAGTGCTGCGGCAGAAGATGACCGCGTGATCATGCTCACAGCGGCATCCAAGACATTCAACATAGCTGCGTTCAAAAACTCGTTTGTGATCATAAAAGATCCGGAGATAAGGGAGGAATGGGACAGGTTCACGGCAGGGCTGAGTCTCAGTTCCGGGTATCCTGTCGGATATATCGCGACCGAAGCAGCATACAGATACGGAAAGGAATGGCTTGCTGAGGTCAGGGATGTGATATACGGGAACTACGCTTATCTGAGAGACTGTTTTGCAGAGCATCTTCCCAAAGTGCGCCTGACTCCGCTCGAGGGAACTTACCTCGCATGGGCAGACTTCAGCGCATATTTCAAGCCGGAAGAGCTGCAGCCGTTCATGCAGGACAGGTGCAGACTCGCATTCGATTACGGCTCATGGTTCGGCGGAGACAGGAGCGGCTCTTTCATAAGGATCAATCTTGCGACTTCACGGGAAAACATCGAGGAAATGGCCGCCAGAATGATCCGAGAACTGGAATGAAGATTCAATGAATTGGCACTGAATTGTCGCGGTCTCTGTTTCTGTGATAACTTGTATATCATACAGAACCTGATAACGAAGGAGGAAAACAAATATGGCAAAAGATCTGAAAGCATTCCTTTTAAGAATAAATGAAGATCCTGCATTCGCAGAGGAAGTCAGAGCTAAAGACGCAAGTATCGCCGAGACTGAAAACATTTCCGATGAAAGAGAACTTACCGTCAGAGTAGGAAAGGAAATGGGATATGAGTTCACTTCAGACGATATAAAAAAGGCGGAATCAAAGCTTGCAAAGGTTGCTGCCGGGACAGAAGAACTGTCGGGTGATCGGACCAGACTTGACATGGACAATCTCGAATCCATAGCAGGCGGGGTCCTGCCGATAGATGGCTGCTGTTTCGGAGGGAACCACGACTGGAAGTTAGTCGGCAAGGAAAAAGGTTTTGCCTGGGGAAATAATCTGCATTATCAATGCAGGATATGTTTCGACAAAGCTTCGGAGTGGGAGAAATATCCATGGGAGGACTTCATTGACTGGATCACTGAGTAGTTCTTTCTGCTGAAAAGGAGAATCATGGCGTTGTTTGAACTGAGTAAAGAGGACCGGTACAGAGAGGCATGGTGCGAGGCCGTGTTCGGCAAGAAGGCACGCTTCCCGCGTGAATTCACGGACGCGCAGCTCCGCCGGCTCACTACGGATCTTCTGATGCAGCACGACCGGATCATCAGAGAGTGTGCCGCTATCATCAGGGATACCGAAGATGAAGCTGCAAAATGGAGCCGTATCGATCTGATGCGCCTGAATTATTATGAAGGGATGCTCAGACTCAAACCTTTCTGCAACGATGAGCAGCTGGCCGTGATAGAAGAGGCAAGAAAGATAGTAGAAAGCATATTGTAAACTGCTTTGTGCCTCCACCGCACGGATTATCCGGTATAAATAATGAAACGTTGACAATAATTACAGAAACGGAGGCTTTCATGCATAAACTGTATAATGACCAGGACTTCTTTTACTTTTTTGATAAGATCGGGGCAGGTCAGACCGAGAATATCACAGGGAGCATGATAATACCCCGGAAGGTACCGGTCTCCGAGCTGCAGGCTGCAGCTAACGAACTGATCCGCATCAACAGTCTGTTGCGGGTGCGTTTCATCGAGAAGGACGGCGAGGTATATCAGGAGATCAAGCCATATGAGGAAAAGGATTTCGAAGTCATGCGCTTTGAGAGCAGGGCTGCATTGCATGAATGGTGCGATGGCTACGGGACTATCCCGCTGACTCTGGACTGGCGCACTGAAGGTGCCGGGATACCTAAGAGCAGATGGAAAGCTGCACATGTATCACCTGTACTCGTCAAAAACATGCTCGTACACAAAGAAAAGATGCGCAAGCTGACTAAGAAGTATGGTATGACGGACAGAGAACCCGGCGCTTATGAACTGATCCTGTTCGAACTCCCTGATGAATGCGGAGCTATAATGAAGATGCACCACATAATATCGGACGCATGGACTGTGCTTCTGCTTGCAAATCAGTTCCTGGAGATCCTCAAGGGGGAACACCCTGCAGCGTATGATTACCTTGAAGTCATGAGTGCTTCGGACAACTATGAGGAAACAAAGCGCTATCTGAAGGATGTGGAGTTTTTCGAAGAGCAGCACAGGAAATGCCCTGAGAGCACATGGCTGTGGCCCGGCAGCATGACCACACTTGAGGCCGCCAGAAGCACGAGGACGTTGTCAGAGGATCTGACCAGGCAGATAAACGAATATGTTGAAGCTCACGGAGTATCGCCATACGTGCTGTTCCTCACCGCCATGGCCGTATACATCAGCCGCAAGCTCGGCAGAGATATGTTCTATTTCGGCGCTATCGCCGGCAATCGCTCCGGTGTCAGAGAGCAGAACACTGTCGGACCGTTCATCAAGCAGTTTCCGCTTTTGCTTGAGCTCGATCAGAATGAGAGCTTTGCAGATACGCTGGCCCGGATAAAGAGCAGATCTTTTGCCGGATACAAACACCATAAGGGATATCATGCTCCGAATGACAATGCTGAATCTCCTTACGATCTGTTTGTGAGCTATCAGAATTCTGTTCTCAGCGCTGATGAGACAGCGATCCTCACGCAGCATTTCTGCAACTACATGCCTGATTTTATGATCGTCTCCATGGAAGACCACGGCAGAGACGGAGCATTCAAGCTGCATTTCGATCATAACTTTAAGGTTCCTGACAGCGATGTGGATGAATTGCTTGAGACTGTGATCGGAGTCCTGGATGAGGGAACTGCAGATGACAGCAGAAGCATAGGCAGCCTGCACAGATCCGCGATCCGGAAGTGAAACAAATAATGATTTGAAAACCGATCCCTGGAGATCATCAGACAGCACTGGTGATCTCCATTTTGTTTTGCTTCTTTTTGCCTCCGCATGAAGCGTTTTTTGCTGCTGAGAAAAATAATCAAAAAAATAACAAAAAAGTGTGGACAAAGAATCTCTGGTGTGGTAAGTTGCAACAAGGTTATAGATAGTTATATAAAAGTTACATTTTGTTCTAACAGACATTGTCGGGGGGAGATGCTGTTATGAAGAAAAACAAGGGAAGATCCGCTTCTGAAAGACTCAGGGTCCTGAAAGCATCAATTGCTGTCATGCTGATGCTGATCATGGTGTTTTCGGGCCTTGCTCCTTCTCTTTACTCTTACGCTGAAGAAGGTGCCGAAGCTGCAGCAGAACAGGTGCAGCTTCGGCTGAAGAGACGGTCACGCCTTCGGTGAACGAGGAGCCTGCGATTGAAGATACTGCAGAGACTCCGGCGCTTTCGGATGCGGTATCTTCTGAAGATACGGATACAGAAAGCAGCGAGGCAGCAGACAGCGGCAGTGATGAGACATCCGGTGCAGACAAAACTGCGCCTGCTTCTAATGAGAAGCAGGATGAAAAAGCAGCTGACAGCGTGAAGGACGATGAGAAATATCCTGCGCAGAGCTTCAGCGGCAGCACATCAGAGCTGGATATAAAAGTGGCTGCTCAGGAGGGAGTGTTCCCTGAGGGCACAGAGATGAAAGCTGTTTCTGTCTCGGCTTCTTCGGTGATCGACGCTGCTCAGAGCGTGAGCGGTGATGACTGCGAAGTGGTGGACGCTGCGGCTGCAGATATAACATTCTGGCATGAGGGCAGTGAGATACAGCCTGAAAAGAGCGTCAGAGTGAAGCTTCGCGCAAAGCGCGCGATCGACGGCGAAAGCCACGATGCCGTCACTGTCGACGATAGCGGCAACGCCTCGGTCGTCGCAGACGCCACATCGAATTCGGGCACATTCAGCACGGATCACTTCACTATATACGGCATAATCGGCACGGATGAAGCCGGCGAGGATGCCGAAAAGTACGATGATGATGATGTAAAGCAGTACGTGCGCTGCAGATATGTTTTCTATGCGGGCGATCCGGAAACTGACAGATCCGGATGGAAGGCTGTGAGCACGCAGATACTGCGCGATGGCGAAAAGATAAAACTTCCGGATCCTCCTGCGCATGGATCGGCGTATTCCTTCGACGGCTGGTTCAGGGAGAACGAAAGCGAAAAAATGGAAGACGGCGGAACTGTCACTTTAGATCCGTCTGTTCTGAGCAGCAAAGAAGAGGGGGGCGGACAGGAAAGAGACATCACTGTAAAGGTCTATGCCTCTTTCAGCAGAAAGTACAAGGTAACGCTGTACACGGATCATACGAAACAGACTGTGTACGAGACGCATCTGCTCAGCAGGGGCGAAACGCTTGACACGCTGCCGGCAGGCGAAGATGCCGACTTTGCTCTGGACATAGAGGACGGCTGCGATTTCAGCGGCTGGAAGATAGCGGACACAGAGGACAAGGACATCGTGACATCAGTCGCTATAGATAAAGAAAAACCTGCGGACATCGAGCTGGTGCCGGTATTCACAAGTATAAGGATAGTGCGGTTCGTTGTGAATCCTGAAAACATCAAAGGTCTCAACGCCGCAGAGGTGCTCGAACAGCATGTGCATACGGGCGGCATGGCTCATGCGCCTGCCTGGCCGGTCAAAGGCGCGCAGCACAACGGATATGTGTTCGAGGGCTGGTTCGAGAAATGCGAACTGAATGAAAATACAAATGAATATGAATTCACCGGCGCGTACAACTTTGACAAAAAAGTAGAAGACGATATGGTCCTGTATGCGGAGTGGGATCCGCAGGTAGTCACATTCACCGTGGAGGTGTATCAGGAAAAACAGAACGCGGTGGGAGAGTATTCTCTGAAGAGCAGAAGCACGGCAGCGGATGCTGAAAGCTACAACTTCAAAGGCAAGCCGCTCACTCCGATAAATGCAGACATGATCAGCGGGGCCCGCACATATGCTGAAGGCCTGCTCGGCAGTACTGAAAAGTTCCACCTCAGTAGGACAGGAGCGACTGATACCTCCTCGGACCCTTATGCGATAGAAGTCTGGGAAGGCGGGAAAAAAGCTGCGGAATACGATGTGAAAACAAACAGCTGGATATCCGGCGAGGCCGATGCCCTCATACACGGGCACGGAGAGACCGTAGTGCGTGTCTACCAGAACAGGGATACATACAATATCCATTTCCTGTTTAAAGATGGCACGAACCAGGAGACTTATAACACTACGGGATACACCACGGTAAGAGAAGACCATCAGCAGCATCTCCCGGAGGGGCTTGCAACAGAGGATACGCTTGCAGGCCAGAGCTACACCGTGCGCTACAAGGACAATATGTACAGGACGGTCTATCTGAATGAGGTGAATCCTCTGAACGCCGGGAACAACAATTCTGTTATAGCTGCCCTGATGGACAAGGGATGGTATTTCGACGGCACATATTACAGGGCAGAGAATGGGCAGACCGTTTTCAACAAAACCAACTCCGGCTACAATCTCAATCCGCGAAGCGACATGACTGACGGAATGGACGTGGTGTGCCTGATAAGCTATAACGATACGATGATCCCGCATCATTTCATAACCCGCTATTACAGACCTGACGGCGAGCTGAAAGATGAGCACGATACGGTCATAATGTATGCGAACACACCGCACTCGCACGGCTTCAATCTTCTCGGAGAGAACGAAGGGTACAAGCTGGTCAGTATATCCACCGGTGATAAAGTATATACAGAAAAGAATTACAACAGCAGCGGGATGGAGAGCTATACATTCGAGTACGATTCTGACAAAAAGGCGAAGCCGATGGTGCTGCGCCGTGAGCCTGTTGCGCACAGCGTCAGCTTCGACCCGCAGGACGGCAGCGGTATCATAAAAGCCGTGAACGACGGGACGTGGAAGAACTATGCAGACGATGATGCGTTCTTCGTAGACGACAAATATGACTATACGGCATCTGACAAGTCCGGCGCAGGCAGATATGAAGCGGGTAAGACCACCAGGGTGGCAGACGGCATAATGCTGCGCTTTGACGGCTGGTACGACAACGCCAAATGCGAGGGCAAAGCGCATGACTTCGATGGCGGGACCATGCCGGGGAGAGACCTCGTGTTTTACGGCAAATGGACGCCGATGGACTGCACTGTCGTATTCCATCCTAACAACGGCGATAAGGACAGCTCGCAGAAGGTCGTCGTCGGAGGCAAGGTCCACAGGATAGCCAATCCTGAAAAGGACGGCTCGGTCTTCGGCGGATGGTACCTGGACAACGATACATTCGGGAAAGCCTATGACTTTGCCACTGTACTGAGTGAGGAAAAGATCCGCGAGCTGGAGCCGGAGAACGAGGTAGAGGTGATACACCTTTACGCGAAGTGGAATTCCAGGCATCCATACACTGTCGTGTACCACGCGAACGGAGGCAGCTTCAAAGCCTCTCCGGTCAAAGGTACAAATGGCGAGTCAGCCGCAGATCCGGTCAGATACCGCGGAGGCTCAGAAGCTTCCGTGAAGTTCACGGCCGAAAAGGTAGGCTCTGTATTCACAGGCTGGGCTGTCGGAACGGCGGCCGGCAAAACGCTTATCACTGGCGGACAGACGTTTGCGGCGGATTCCGCCAATGACAAAAAGGACGGAACGGAAGATCAGGTGATCCACCTGTATGCGCTCTTTGCCGATCCGACGCAGAAAGTGACCGTGACATACCATTCCAACTATCCGCAGGGACCGGATCTCAAGGCCGGTTTCACGGAAGCGATGCTGAACGGAGCATTCATTATAAAGGCTCCTGATGACAGCAGCGTAGGCTTCGGGAACAATTACAGGGCGGCGGACGGAAGCTTCTACGAGTTCGTCTGCTGGACGAACAGCAAGGGCGAAAAGATCTTTACGGACAGCAATGTGCGCGAATACTTCAGCCCTGGAGAGAAGGCGGCCGCCGGCGCAGAAGACGCTGCCGATGAGGCTGGAGGAAACGACCTTTATGCGGTATGGAAGCCTTCAGATGAGGTGATCGTCAGCTCGCTCACCGAGAAGGCGGCGGGAATACCGGGATCGAAGGATGGTACGCCAACTAAGGAAACAGTAAAGACCCCGGTCTCATCAAAAGGAGTGAGAACAGGCGACAGCTCATACATGGCCCTTTACGCAGGGATGATGGCTCTCGCCGCAGCAACGTTGGTGCTGCTTTTGATTAGGCGCAAAAGACGCAGAGAAGACAGCGAATAAGATACAGCTAGCATCTGGTGTGTGCATCGCATGCATCAGTGCAAAACCCCCCGTCGGGCTGCCGCACATAAAAATGCGGCGGCCCGTTTTATTTTTTTAGATAAATAGTTGACAAGCACCCCGTAAGCGAGTATATTGTGAGTTGAGATTAGCACTCTCGCCAAGTGAGTGCTAACAAAAATACAAAGAAAACGGAGGCGGGACATGGATCTGAGCGAAAGACAATTGAAGATACTGCAGGCGATCATAACGGACTACGTTGAGAACGCCGAGCCGGTCGGCTCAAGATCGATCGCTAAAAAATATGACCTCGGTGTCAGTCCTGCGACCATAAGAAACGAGATGTCGGACCTCGAAGAGATGGGTTACCTGACTCATCCTCATACATCGGCGGGCAGAGTTCCTTCTGACAAGGCATACAGGCTGTACGTGAACAACCTTATGAAAAAGAAGAACCTGAGCGCCAGAGACAAGAGGATGATCAACGACCGCCTCTCGGCCAGCAGGGACGAATTCGACAGGACCATAAGACATGCAGCCGAGCTGCTGTCTGAGATCACGAATCTGGCATCGTTCGCGATGACGCCGGCGACCAACGAAGAGACGATCAGCTTCATCAGGCTCCTTCCGGTAGACGAGAGGACTCTGATACTCATGATCGTCGGAGAAAGCGGCAACATCACTAACACGACGCTGAGGCTGAAGGTCCCGTATACTCAGGAGGCTCTCGACCTTCTGAGCAAGAACATGACGGTACGGCACAAGGGGAGGACCCTCGATGATGTTCTCAAATCCGAGATCATTGAGGACGTCGGTTCGGACATCGAAGCGATGAACTCGCTCGAAGGCGACGTGATGCCGAGCTTCATCAGGACCCTCGAAGACATGCTCAATGTCAATCTGTACATGGAGGGCATGACCAATATCTTCGATCTTCCTGAGTACTCGAGCATAGACAGAGCGAGGGACTTCATGGAACTCTTCGCCAGAAAGGACTGGTTCACCCAGAAGATGCTCGCCAGAGAGGACGGCGTCGTGGTGACCATAGGCGACGAGAACGACACCATGAAGGACTGCACTCTGATCACGGCATCCTACCATGTCGACGGCAAGCTGGTCGGAAAGATCGGAGTCATAGGGCCGACAAGGATGAAATACGATGAAGTCACATCGATCATGGAGTATCTGACCAACAACCTGAGCGAATCGTTCAGGCTCCCGGCCGGAAACGGACCGGGTGACGGCACGGACGGAACAAAAGAGCCAGAAAACGAAAAGTAGAGACATATATCACCATCGAAAGGAAAAAGAAATAATGGCAAAGGAAAAAGCAAAGCACATCCATATCGAGGATGGCAATGCCGAAGAAAAGGAAAAGGCGGCTGCCGAAGAGATGACTGAAGAAGCTGCCGCTGAAGAAGCGGCTGCTGAAGCTGAAACCGAGGAGGCAAAGGCCGATGAAAAGGCCGGTGAGCAAGCCGGATCCGAAGCAGAAGCGGAGCCTGATGAAAAGAAGGAGGAAGCATCTGCCGAAGAGCAGGAATCCGAACGCTACATGCGCCTGATGGCGGAGTTCCAGAACTTCAAAAGAAGGGCGGCAAAAGAAAAGAGCGACATCCACGCTTTCGCGAACGAAAGACTGATCGGAGACCTTCTCCCGGTGATGGACAACTTCGAAAGAGCTCTCGAGACCGAGACGGAAGATATCGAAGGATATGCGAAGGGCATGCAGCTCATATTCGAGCAGATGAAGACAGCCCTCGAGAAGGCCGGTCTCAAAGAGATAGAAGCGCTCGGGCTCGACTTCGACCCGAACGTGCATAACGCCGTAATGACGGACAACACGGAAGAATATGAAAACGACAAGATCAGCAAGGTCCTTCAGAAGGGATACAAGCTGAACGACAAAGTGATACGGCCGTCAATGGTCGCAGTGAACAAACGTTAACAAATCTTTTCACACATACAGGAGGAAATAAAAATGGGTAAGGTAATAGGAATCGATCTTGGTACAACCAACAGCTGCGTAGCTGTACTTGAAGGCGGTGAGCCTACAGTTATCACTAATTCGGAAGGAATGAGAACGACACCGTCGGTGGTATCGTTCACAAAGAGCGGCGAGAGACTCGTCGGCGAGACAGCAAAGAGGATCGCCATCACAGAGCCTGAGGGCACAGTGTCATCGATCAAGAGACACATGGGAGAGAACTACACCGTAAATCTTCGCGGCAAGGACTACACACCGCAGGAGATCTCGGCCATGATCCTCCAGAAACTCAAGGCCGATGCTGAGGCATATCTGGGCGAGAAGGTCACAGAAGCAGTCATCACAGTACCTGCATACTTCAGCGATGCTCAGAAGCAGGCTACGAAGGACGCCGGCAAGATCGCCGGACTCGACGTAAAGAGGATCATCAACGAGCCTACGGCTGCATCTCTGGCATACGGACTCGACAAGGATACCGGAAGTCACAAGATCCTGGTCTATGACCTGGGCGGCGGCACATTCGATGTATCCGTGCTCGAACTCGGCGACGGAGTTTTCGAGGTACTCGCTACGAACGGCGATACACACCTGGGCGGCGACGACTTCGACAACGCTCTTGTCAACTTCCTGGCAGACAGCTTCCAGAAGGAGCACGGCATCGACCTCAGACAGGACAAGATGGCTCTCCAGAGACTGAAAGAAGCTGCCGAGAAGGCAAAGAAGGAACTCTCGTCGGCTCAGACCACAAAGGTCAACCTGCCGTTCATCGCGGCAAACGAAGCGGGTCCTCTCCACATGGACATGGACGTCACAAGAGCAAGATTCGAACAGCTCACAAAGGATCTCGTTGACAGGACCATCGAGCCGATGCACAAGGCCATGAAGGACGCCGGAGTCACTTCGGCAGATCTCGCAAAGGTCATCCTGGTCGGCGGTTCGACAAGGATCCCTGCTGTTCAGGAAGCAGTCAAGAACGTTACAGGCAAGGAGCCGTTCAAGGGCATCAACCCTGATGAGTGCGTAGCCATCGGCGCTGCCATCCAGGCGGGAGTACTCACGGGCGAAGTCAACGACATCCTGCTGCTCGACGTAACACCGCTGTCGCTGTCCATCGAGACACTCGGCGGAGTAGCAACAAAGCTGATCGAGAGGAACACGACTATCCCTACAAAGAAGAGTCAGATCTTCTCGACGGCTGCAGACAACCAGACCGCAGTGGACATCCACGTAATGCAGGGCGAAAGAGAAATGGCTGCCGGCAACATCACACTCGGCAGATTCCAGCTCTCGGGCATCGCACCGGCTCCTCGCGGCATCCCTCAGATCGAGGTAACATTCGATATCGACGCCAACGGCATCGTGAATGTAAGTGCCAAGGATATGGCTACAGGCAAGGAGCAGAAGATCACGATCACTTCTTCGACAAAGCTCTCGGAAGACGAGATCAACGCAAAGATCAAGGAAGCCGAGCAGTATGCTGAAGAGGACAAGAAGCAGAAGGAAGCAGTCGAGACGAAGAACCAGTCCGAGGGCATGATCTTCGAGATCGACAAGCAGCTCGGCGAGCTGGGCGACAAGGTCACAGCAGATGAGAAGTCGGCTGTCGAGGCAGCGAAGGACGAACTCCAGAAGGCCATCGACGCAGGCGATGTCGAAGCGATGAAGACCAAGATGGAAGCTCTGACAAACGCGTTCTATCCGATCTCGACAAGGATCTACCAGGAGGCTCAGGCTGCTCAGGGCGGCGCAGGAGCTCAGGGATTCGACCCGAACAACATGGGCGGCATGGGCTTCGATCCTAACATGGGCAACATGGGCGGAGCAGGCAGCGTCAATGATGACGGTTCGGTCGATGCTGACTACGAGGTCGTTGACGACAACGAATAATGTATAGTGGCATACTGAGGCTGCGGACACCTGAGGGCGCTCCGCGCCTCGGCATGACAGAAAGGTAAACATATTTATGGCAGACAAGAGAGATTATTACGAGGTCCTTGGGGTCAGCAAGAATGCGTCGGATGCCGAGATCAAAAAGGCTTACCACAAGCTCGCGATGAAATATCATCCGGACAGGAACCCGGGCGATAAGTCAGCCGAGGAAAAATTCAAGGAAGCCAACGAGGCGTACGAGATACTTTCCGACCCTGATAAAAAGGACAAATATGACAGATTCGGATTTGCAGGCGTAGACCCGAATTTCGGAGCGGGCCAGGGCGGTTTCGGCGGTTTCGGCGGCTTCGGAAACTTCGGAGGCGGCATGGGCGGCATGGGCTTCGAAGACATCTTCGACATGTTCGGAGGCATGGGAGGAGGCTCAAGGCGCAGATCCAGATCCGGCCCTCAGAAGGGCAGAGACCTGCAGAAGACTGTCACCATCGATTTCACCGACGCTCTCTTCGGATGCAGCAAGCAGATAGAGCTCACGAAGGCCGTCAAGTGCAAGACCTGCGGCGGCAGCGGGTGCAAACCGGGCACTAACAGGAAGACCTGCGACCAGTGCGGAGGCTCCGGACAGGTGTCCCAGGTGAGCAACACTCCTTTCGGCAGGTTCCAGAACATCACTACATGTCCTAAGTGCGGCGGCAGCGGCCAGATCGTCGAGACACCGTGCTCCGACTGCGGAGGCACCGGCGTGATGAAGAAGACCGTCAAGATCAAGGTGGACATTCCTGCAGGGGTGGATACCGACAGCATCGTGACCGTCAGAGGACAGGGCGAGCCGGGCAGGAACGGCGGACCGGACGGCGATCTGTACATCGTCATCAATGTGAGACCTCACAGCACCTACAAGAGGAGAGGAAACGACCTCTATCTCGACCTGCCTATCACATTCGATCAGGCGGCGCTTGGCGCCAAGGTGCAGGTCCCTGGTTTCGGCGAAAGCTACAGCTATACGATAACGCCGGGCACACAGACCGGATCCACGTTCAGACTCAAGGGCAAGGGTGTCCCTGATATAAGGACCGGAAGAAAGGGCGACCTGTACGTAAAGGTCATTGTAGAGGTACCGGCAAAGCTCAGCAGAAAAGAGAAGAAGGCCATCGAGGACATGGCAAATGCCATACCGGCAAGCGCTTATCCGAAGAAATCGAAGTTCGATAAACTGAAATTCTAGTAATGCTCAGGCGGGATGACCCTGGCGTCTCCCGCCTGAAGTGAAATGACAGAACCGGGCGCATCTCACGAGGACTGCAAACGTCTCTGTGATGCGCCCTTACTATATCTGAAAGGCGGCCTGAAGGAGGCTGCCGGAAAGGGAAACGGACAAAAATGATAGTAGTACCTGTATACAACATAATACTTGCGCCGGGTGCTTCGATCTACATGGGAATAGATCAGATAAAGAAGACGAGCGGAGGCAAAGAGATCGCTCCGGGCGAGAGGGTGGTCCTCATCGTCGCGAAGGAGAACAGGAGCTTCAATGAGCTCGATGAGAACAGTTTCTATCCTGTCGGAGTTTCTGCTTCGATCACCGAAGTGAACAGGCAGGGATTCGTTCTGATGAATCTCGGGTACAGGGTGGACATCGAGAACATCGAGATAAAACCGGACCACACCATAAGCCTCAGCATCAGCAGGAGGACGGACATAGAAGATCTGCCGGCCGATGTCGAGAAAAGAAAGACAGAAGAACTCGTCGAAGAGATGCGCAAATTCGCTTCGGGTTTCGAGTGGGGCGATTCGATAGAATACTGGCTGAAGCAGATCGACACTCTCGGAAAGGCCGCGAGCGCTGTGTCGCCGTGGATAGACGAGACCAACGAGAGGCGCTACGCCATACTTGCCGAGGACAGCAAGGAGAAGAGGGCGGAGCTCATCGAAGAGATGATCTACGGCTTCCTGGAGGTTGGCCGGATCACGAACGAGGCCATGACATCCCAGCAGCAGGAACATCAGCAGATGTACCGCGAATCGGCGATCAAGAAGCAGATGGAGCACCTCCAGAGGGAGCTCGACGAGATGCATCCTGAGAACGTCAGCGACATCCAGCAGCTCGAACAGAAGATAGCCGAATCCGGCATGAACGAGACAGCGAGAAAAGAGGCAAACAAGGTCCTCAACAGACTCAAGCAGGAGGGCGGTCAGGGCGCCGAAGCCGGCATGCTCTATGACTACCTGGATTTCGTGACGGGGCTGTCGTGGAAGAAGGCCGAGTCTCAGCACATAGATCTCGCCGAGGCCAGAAAGATACTCGACGAAGACCACTACGGGCTCGACAAGGTCAAGGACCGCATCATACAGCAGATCGCGGTGATGAACCTCAAGAAAAGCCAGGCCGGCTCGATACTCCTCTTCGTGGGAGCGCCGGGAACGGGCAAGACGAGCATAGGCAGGAGCATAGCGAGGGCTCTCGGAAGGGAGTATTCCAGGGTGAGCCTCGGAGGAGTTCACGATGAGTCCGACATCCGCGGCCACAGGCGCACGTATATCGGAGCGATGCCGGGCAGGATAATGGACGGCATCAGCAAGAGCGGAGTCTCGAATCCGGTAATGGTGCTGGACGAGGTGGACAAGCTCTCCGATTCGTTCCACGGAAGCCCTGCGAGCGCACTGCTCGAGGTGCTCGATCCTGAGCAGAACAACAGCTTCACCGACCACTATATGAACGTCCCGTACGATCTGTCGGATGTGATGTTCATATGCACGGCCAACACGACGGACACCATACCGGAGCCTCTGCTGAACCGCATGGAGGTCATACAGTTCAGCGGCTATACTCCGGTAGAAAAACTCCATATAGCGAAGGAACACCTCGTCCCGAGATCTATGGAGAGCATGGGTATACAGCCTGAGGACATGAACGTCACCGACGAGGCGATAGAGACGCTGATCTCGGACTACACGATGGAAGCGGGCGTCAGGGGTCTTCGCAAGAAGATCGATAATCTCTGCCGCATATTCGCGGTCAAGGTGGCTTCGAATCCGGGAGAGAAGTTCGACGTGACCCCTGAGACAGTGCGCAGCGAAATGGATGAAAGACCTGTGATGCACAGCAGGGTGCTGCCTGAGTCTAAGGCCGGAGTGGTCACGGGCCTTGCGTGGACGCCGGTCGGAGGCGAGATACTCTACATCGAGACCATGTTCACCAAGGGCAAGGGCGAGATAATCATCACCGGACAGCTCGGCGATGTGATGAAGGAGTCTGCGAGGATAGCGGTCAGCCTGGTCAAGACCATGTTCCCTGACAAGGCAGAGCTCTTCAGCGAGAACGACCTTCACATACATGTGCCGGAAGGCGCGGTGCCTAAGGACGGACCGTCGGCAGGAATAGCCCTTACTACGGCTATATCCTCGCTCGTGACCGGACACGTGGTAGACCCTCACATCGCGATGACGGGAGAGGTGGCGCTTCGAGGCGCAGTGACGCCTATAGGCGGGCTCCCTGAGAAGCTGATGGCTGCCGAGAGGGCGGGCATCACTAAGGTGTTCATACCTGTGGACAACGAGTTCGATCTCAAGGACGTGGCCGAAGAGGTCAGGGAAAAGATAGAGATCAATACCGTGGCTGATGTCGGCGAGGTGCTCAGAGCGACCGGGATACTCGCTGCAGCCGGCAAAGCCGCGTAGAAAAACGGCTTCAGATTATTCACAGAAATAACATGCAGACCGGAACGGAAATATGTTAGATGGCAGTCTCCGTTCCGGTCTCATATTTGTATGAGATATTGAAAAAAGATACCACTGGAGGGTTTTTATAGTGATAAGTTATTACACCTGCATAATGATACTGTCTCTGGCGGCGCTTGCCATACTGGGAGTCATGGTCTGGGAAAACAACCGGCTCTCTGTCGAAAACAAGCGTCTGCTTTACCTTGCCTACTCTCTGATCGCGATCTCGTTTCTTGCGGAGTGGTGCGGGCTTAAACTGGACGGTAATGCAGGTCTGCCGTCTGGACTCCTGATCGCTGTCAAATGCATCGATTATGCGTTCTCGCCTATGATAGGAGCCGTTTTTGCGGTGCAGATGGGCATGAGGGGAACGCCCCGCAGAGTCCTTAATGCTGTTATCGGCATAAACGTGGTGTTCCAGATCATCGCATGCTTCACCGGCTGGATGGTGGTCGTGGATCAGGATAACCACTACACTCACGGGAAGTTTTACATTTTTTACCTGGCGCTGTGTCTGCTGATCATGATCCTGGTCCTGGTACAGACGCGCATATACAGCCGGGCTTTCAAAAGAAGAAACCGTATCTCTATGTACTCCGTGATGGTGCTGGTGGCAGCGGGACTCCTGATGCAGGAACTTTTGCCGGGAGATTACCGCACGGTATATATCGCGATGATATACGGAGCGGCTCTGTGGTATATCCAGTACGAAGAGTATTCGGCGCTCGCTCTGGACGACAAGGTCCTGAAGCAGAAGATCAAGCTCGATACAGACGCCCTCACGGGCGTGAAGAGCCGCTACGCTTATTCGCATATGCTCAAGAAAATGAACGCCGAAGGCGCTCTGCCTGCGGGCATCGCGGCATTCTCCATCGATGTGAACGGATTGAAGGAGACAAACGACAATCTCGGGCATGAGGCCGGAGACGAGCTCATCAGGGGTGCCGCCGACTGCATAAAGAAGGTCTTCGGCAGGAGCGGCACATGCTTCCGCACCGGAGGGGACGAGTTCGTGGTGATGGCAGAGATGAACAGAGAGCAGGCCGAGTGGACCCTTGTCAGCCTGGAGTCGGAAGCTGACTTCTGGCAGGGCGTTATGAACAAAAGACTCAGCCTTGCTGCTGGATCTGCCGTCTCGGACGAGCACCCGGGCTGCACGGCAGAGAAGCTCGTGGGCGAAGCCGACAAGGCCATGTACGAAGAAAAGTCGAGATACTACAGGATCAGCGGAAAAGACCGCAGAAGAAGATAAAAGACAGCATGAAGAACCGGAAGTTCATCCAGACTTCCGGTTTTTTCCTTGCAATGTGTTATAATGGTTGCTGATGATTGATGCGGCGCTGCCGTGATGCACAAACCACAGCTCAAGGAGGACGATCTATGCTGTTTGGACACGAAAAGATAGAGATACTGCACCTTCCGACGCCGCTCGAGCACCTCGCCAATGTATCGGAGGATCTCGGAGTAAATGTATGGTGCAAAAGGGACGATCTGACCAACCTGGCCACGGGAGGAAACAAGCTCAGAAAGCTCGAGTACTTTCTGAAGGATGCCCTCGACAGGGGAGCCACCATGCTCATCACGGAGGGAGGCGCCCAGACGAACCACGGCAGGCTTACAGCCGCTGTCGCGACGAAATACGGTCTTAAGTCCGCTATCATCACCGCAGATGGATATCCGGGAGAGATCAGCGCAAACCTGCTGCTCGACGGTATGCTGGGATGCAATGTCCACTTCGTAAAGGACATGGAGACCGGCAGAAAGAAGATCATAGAAAGATACGAGGCAGAAGGCGAGAAGGTATACTACGTGCCTATGGGAGGTTCGAACGAACTCGGCATACTGGGATATGTGGAGTGCGCGATGGAGCTCGACAGACAGGCAAAGGAAGAGGGCATCCCTGAGGCGTCCGTTTACGTCACCATCGGCAGCATGGCCACATACATCGGACTCCTGATAGGCCTGAAAGAATGCGGCTCAAAGCTCAGCCTGACCGGCGTGAACGTGCTTCCTTACGGAGAGGCCGGACACGAGGACGAAGAGCTCCTGAAGGCTCTTGAGGAATACTGTGAGAAGATCGATAAGTTCTACGGCAGGGACTTCGGGATCACGCGGGATGACTTCAGCTTTACTACCGCGTACATACACGGAGCGTACAACAATGCCGTAGAAGAAGTGCGGGATGTGCTGTACTATCTGGCCAGGAAGGAAGCGATCATAATCGACCCGTGCTATACGGGCAAGACCTTCGAGGCCATAGTCGACGGAGCGAAAAGCGGCGCCATAGCTAAGGGCTCGGATGTGATATTCATGCATACAGGGGGCCTTCCGGGCATATATACGAAACATCACAGAGTCGAGCTCGAAAAAGAGCTCATGCCGTACATGCACACAGAGGATTTTTAGCAGAACATGTCGAGAACAAGCAGAGACGAAGATATAGAAAGAAGACGCGCAAAGGCCAGACAGAAGGCGCTTGAGGCAAAGGACCGGCAGGGAACGAAAAGGCCGTCAAGGCAAAAGAAAGCGCCGATCGTCAGGCTGAGACTCATTGTGATAGGGGTCCTTGCGATATGCCTTATCGCGCTGGTCCTCAGGGTGATCTCATACGTAGGAGGCATATCCAAAGTCCATCTGAACGATGAAGGCCTCACACATGCCAAACGTTATGAGAACTTCATCAAGGTGCACGGCATCGACGTTTCGGAATTCCAGGAAGGAGATATCAACTGGAAGAAGGTCAAGTCGAGCGAGGCGGACTTCGTGTTCGTACGCGCAGGCTTCCGGAAGGGCGAGACGGGCGAACTCGTGGAGGACGCCGACTTCAAAAAGAACATGAAGGGCGCGAACAGGGCAGGCATCATGACCGGCGCGTATTTCTTCTCGCAGGCGCTCAATGAAGAGGAAGCCGTCGAAGAGGCAAAGTACCTGATCGAACTCGTGGAGCCTTACGATATAGATATGCCGCTTGTCATAGACTACGAGCTGCTCGACGGAGGCAGACTCCAGGAGAAGGTCGATGCGGGCGAGATGCCGGCGGCTTCGAATTACCATGATATCGTCGTCGCGTTCTGCGATACCGTCGAGACGGCGGGATACGAGGCCTGCGTCTACGCCAATTACGACATGCTTACCAATTACATGGATTCGACTATACTCGACGACATGGAGTTCATATGGGCCGCACAGTACGGAGGCAGCTGCGATGTCAAGGGCAACTATATGTTCTGGCAGTGCGCCGAAGACGCAAAGATCGGAGGCATCGAAGGCAACGTCGATCACGACATATGGTACATCGATCCCGACAAGGTCTATCCGACCTACGCTAAGGGAAAGAAGGATGCTGTATCTATAGAAGAATGCGATATAAAGTTCGACAAGGACAGTTATAAGCTCATAAACCACAGGGCGATACCTAGGGTCCAGGTGAACTATGACGGCAAAAAGCTCAGGAAGGGCATACACTACGAGATATCCTTCGTGCGCAACGAGACTGAGGGGACAGGCTACGCGATAATCCGCGGCATAGACAGCTACAAGGACTGGATGGCAGTCCCGTTCAAGATAGAATAAACAGGGGAATACATATGAGATTCATAAGCTGGAACGTGAACGGCTTTCGCGCCGTGCTGGGAAAGGGATTCGAAGATATATTCAGAGATCTGGACGCCGACTTCTTCTGCCTTCAGGAGACTAAGATGCAGATGGGGCAGGCAAACTTCCATCCCGAAGATTATTATGAATACTATAACTGCGCAGAAAAGAAGGGCTACTCGGGCACGGCGGTATTCGCAAAGAAAACTATGGGAGAGCCTCTCTCTGTCGCGTACGGCATAGAGGGGGAACACGATGATGAAGGCAGGGTCATAACCCTTGAATACCCGGAGTTCTATCTGATCTGCTGCTATGTGCCGAACGCTCAGGACGGTCTTAAGAGGATAGACTACCGCTGCGAGTTCGAGGATGCCATGAGATCCTATATGACCGCTCTGGATAAAAAGAAACCGGTCATATACTGCGGGGATCTCAACGTGGCGCATAACGAGATAGACCTCAAGAACCCGGGCCCGAACAGGGGCAACGCGGGCTTCTCGGACGAGGAACGCGGCAAGATGACAGAACTACTGGACGCCGGCTTCACCGACAGTTTCCGCCATCTTTACCCGGATACGGTAACGTATTCGTGGTGGTCTTACAGGATGAAGGCAAGAGAGCGGAACGCGGGGTGGCGGATAGACTATTTCATCATCTCGGACAGGCTGACAGACAAGGTGAAGGATGCGGAGATACTGACAGATATATACGGCAGCGACCACTGCCCGGTAGAGCTGGACATCGAGTTCTGACAGCATGCATAACACAGCGGGGATTTGTGCAAAAAACATACATAAATCCCTTGTTTTATTTGAGACGGTATCATATAATAGCGCTTGCGAATTAATGCATTATCAATGAAAGTGGGGTAAATAACTAATGGCAAACATTAAATCCGCAAAGAAAAGAATCCGCGTTATCGACAAGAAGACAGCAAGAAACACCAGAGTCAAGAACCACATCAAGGAAGCTGAGAAGGCATTCCTCGCTGCGGTAGAGTCCGGTGACAAGGCTAAGGCCGCAGAGGCTTTCAAGCATGCTGAGAAGAAGCTCATGCAGGCAGCTGCAAAGGGCACATTCCACAAGAACACTGTCTCCCGCAAGATCAGCAGATTCGAGAGAAAACTGAACGCGCTCGACGCGAAGTAATCTCACCCGTCCCCACACCGCGCATAAGTTAAATGCGTATACAAGCGGAGTGTCTCCCGCTTGTTTTTTTGCGCAAGAATTCCATTCTCATCAGCACCTGCTTTCTGCTAAAATGTAAACAGTATTAGTAGTAAGCGACGATGCTTTTTCATAAGGAGGAACATTATGTACGATATGCTGTTTTCACCTATGAAAATCGGCACGATGACAGTCAAAAACAGGATAGTTATGACTGCCGCGGAATTCAGCCTTGGCGAGCCAAGCGGCAAGGTGACTCCGCGGCTTTCTGATTATTATGAAGAAAGAGCCAAAGGGGGAGTCGGCCTGATCATACCGGGCATATGCAGGGTGAACGACATGGCCGGAGCCGCCACATACACCCAGCTGGCCATGAGCCACGACTATCACATAGAGCCGATGCGTGAGATGGTCGAAAAGCTCCACAGTCACGGAGCGAAGCTGGCGATACAGCTTCATCACGCCGGGCGCCAGGGACTTGCAAGCTCGATCAACTCTCTGCCTGCGGTCATACCTGTCGCAGAGCGCGTGCCGAAGTTCATGGATCTGATGTATAAATGCACCCCGGTGCTTCTCGGCATGGAAGAGAAGGGCATATGCTTCTCGGTGCAGGCGCCTTCAAAGGTGCCGTGTGCTCCTCACGGAGCTGCGCGCATGCACGCTATGAGCAACAGGGAAGTCAAGAAGCTTATCCAGGATTTCATAGACGCGGCCGAAAGGTGTAAAAAAGCGGGGGTAGACGCAGTAGAGTTACATGGAGCCCACGGCTACCTGATACAGCAGTTCCTCTCGCCGTACACCAACCACAGGACCGACGAATACGGCGGCAGCTTCGAGAACCGCATGAGGTTCCTCGAAGAGATAGTCACGGGCATCAAGCAGCGCTGCGGAAAGGACTATCCTCTGATCGTAAGGCTCACGGTCGATGAGATGTACGACAGGATAGGAAAGCCGGGCACGGGCTATGACCTCGAGACTGGCAAGAGGATTGCAAAACGCCTCGAGCAGCTCGGAGTCGATGCCATCAACGTATCGAGTGCCTGCTATGACGTATACAACTGCTGGCTTGAGCCAACGACTTATGAGCCGGGATGGAGAAAATATCTAGCCAAAGCGATCAAGGAAACAGTGGACATCCCTGTCATCGCGGCCAACGTGATGCGTACTCCCGAGCAGGCCGAAAAGCAGCTCCAGGAGGGATATCAGGACTTCGTGGCGTCAGCCAGAGCCTTCATCTGCGATCCTCACTGGCCAGAGAAGGCGCAGTCCGGACATCCGGAAGACATACAGAGGTGCATAGGCTGCCTCAACTGCATCAGATCGTTCATGACCAACGCGGGCGAAGGAAAGCCCGGCGAATGCGCTCTCAACATGAGCATAGCGAATGAGCGCTTCTACTACGACATGCCAAAGGACGGAAGAGGCCGCAAGGTCATCGTCATAGGCGCGGGCCCTTCGGGGCTCACCGATTCGAAGACCATGGCGATGAGGGACTTTGATGTCGAGCTTTACGAAAAGGCGGAGAAGGCCGGCGGACAGGTGATCGCGGCATCATCCGGCAGCCACAAGGAGCGCCTGTACTGGGCTATAGAAGACCTTCTTAACGCGGCGAAGAAAGAGGGCGTAAAAGTCCATCTCGGAAAGGAACTGACGGCAGAGCAGATAATTAAAAAAGGACCGTACGCAGTGATCTGCGCTACGGGCGGCATACCGCTGAGGCCGCACTCGATACCGGGTACTGACAGGGACGACGTCATAGCGGCGCCTGATCTGCTGCTGGGAAATGCGGCAATAAAAGACAGCAGGGTAATAGTCATAGGATCGGGCATGACCGGCCTTGAGACCACGGAAATCCTGAACGAGCAGGGCAACGAGGTCACGGTGGTCGAGATGGCAGACGACATCGCACCGGGAGCGTGGTTCCAGCTGATCGACGATGAGATGGAGAGGATAAAGCCTTACGGAACGAAATTCATGACGGGCACGAAGCTATGCTCGATAGAGGATGGCGGCGTCATCGTCGAGGACAAGGCTACCGGAGAGCAGCAGAAACTCAAAGCAGATTACGTTGTACTCGCCATGGGCGTGAGACCGAACACGGCGCTAGCCGACAAACTCAAAGAACTCGGCTTTGAGAACGTTTACTGCACAGGCGACGCCGAGAAGAGCGGCACTATCGCGCACGCATGTCACAGCGCGTACGATACGGTGATGAACATAGGAAAGGGGAATAATGGGACCGGAGTCAAAGCTGACGATTCGAAAACTGTAAAGGTGAAGGAGGCTTCGGCAATGGGCGGAATAAACAGGATAACGGAACTGGTACTGAAAAAGGAACTGAATGAGATCAGGGGCAAAAGCGTCGTGATCACCGGTGCGTCGAGCGGCATCGGAAAGGAAGTACTCGACAGGCTGGCCGATCCTGCGAAGAATAACAAAGTGCTGGCAACGAGCCGCACCATCGAAAAACTCACGGGCTACGGAGACAATGTCACGCTTTTCAACAGCGATGTGAGCACAAAGGAGGGCGTTGACGCGCTCTTCGAAAAGGCTGAGTCGATGTTCGGCAAGATAGATATCGTGATCGCGAACGCCGGGGCTCCGTATTACGAGAAGTTCGACTACGTCGACTGGGACCGCATCCAGAACATATTCAGCCTCAATACGATATCGCCTATATACACATACACCAAGTATCTTGAGCACCTGAAGGGAAGGGAGGGCCACCTGGCATGGACGATCTCTGCGATGGGCGAGATGGCCATACCGGGCTACGCTCTTTACACATCGACAAAGTTCGCGATGAAGGGCTTCCAGGAAGCCATAAGGCTCGAGGCTCCGAAGAATCTCAGGCTGACAGCCGTATATCCGGTATCCACAGCCACCAACTTCTTCAATGTCGGAGGAAACGGCATCGATGTAGGCAGGCCGTTCCCGGTGCAGAAGGCCGAGCTCGTGGCTGACCGCATGATAGACGGCATCGAAAAGGCAAAGGAGCACATCTATCCGTGCCGCATCTGGAAACCTTCAAAAGCTCTCATGACAGTAGTGCCTCAGATAAAGAGCTTCTACTGGGGCATGGAAAAGAACAGACTGAAAAGATTCCTGAAAAAGAAAGCAGAACTCGAGAACAAACTGGCAGACAAACTGTAGAAAGGAAAATGAAATGGCTAATATTCATGACATTACCAGAGACCGTTGGATGCTTTACGGCCCGCTCTCAAGAAAGGGCTATGATTGGTGGTGGCATTCGATGACTGCAGAGAACGCCGAGACCGGCGAAAAGAAAGCGTTCTACATCGAATTTTTTACGTGCAACCCGGCGCTCGCGGAGGACGAGCCAGTGATCGTATGGAACGACCCGGAGGCACAGGCTGCAGGCAGAAGGCCTTCGTATCTTATGGTCAACGCGGGCTTCTGGGGTGAAGATCACGGACAGCTGCACAGATTCTTCTCGCTGAAAGACGCGGAGATCCACGCCACGGCGCCATACAGCATCAAGGCGGGCGACTGCAGGTGCAGTGAGGTGCACACGGAAGGCTCGATAAAGGTCACTCCTGAAGAGGCTGCGGCACATCCTGAGTGGATGAGTGATGCCGGAGAAATAAGCTGGAAGTTCGATATCCGCAAGGAGATCGCATTCCATGTCGGCTACGGCGCGGGCAGGTTCTTCAGGGCGATCAACGCCTTCGAAATGTTCTGGCACGCGGAAGGCATGAAATCCGCGTTCACTGGAGAGATCACCCTCAACGGAGTAAAGTATCTCCTGAAGCCTGAGACCTGCAATGGTTATTCCGACAAGAACTGGGGCGGAGATTTCACCAGCCCTTGGGTATGGCTCTCTTCAAACGATCTCAGGAGCATGATCACCGACAAAAAGCTCGAAAACAGCGTGTTCAACATCGGCGGCGGCCGGCCTAAGGTGTTCGGAATAGCGCTCAACAGAAAACTCCTGGGAGAGTTCTACTACGAGGGAAAGGACTACGAGTTCAACTTCTCGAAGTTCTGGACTCTTTCGCGCACGAAGTTCGACTGCTGGGAGACCGAAGACGAGATCCACTGGCACGTGCTGCAGACGACCAGGAATGCAAAGCTCGATACGCAGATCAGATGCGCCAAGAAGGAGATGCTCAACATTAAATACGAGGCTCCGACCGGATACAAGAAGCACAACAGACTGTGGAACGGCGGGACCGGCACGGGCACACTCAAACTGTATGAGAGATCGCTGTTCGGCCGCAGGGAGAAGCTGATAGACGAGGTGTACGCCGAAGGAATAGGCTGTGAGTACGGAGAATACTGCGATCCGGAATAGGAGAGGAATCAAATGAGATCTTGCATGGGTAAGGTCCTCAGGGTCGATCTGACGGAGGGGACAAGCACAGTAGAACAGATACCTGATGAAGTATACGAGGCGGTGCTTTCAGGCAAGGGCCTCGGCGCATGGTATCTGTACAAAAACATACCCGCGGGAGCGGATCCTCTGGGACCTGAAAATATCCTGGGATTCTGCTCGGGGGCGCTTACCGGCACGGGTGCTTTCATGACGGGCAGATTCACTGTTGTATGCAAAAGCCCTCTTACAGGCGGCTGGGGGGACGCCAACTGCGGCGGAGTCTTTTCGCCTGCGATAAAGCAGTGCGGTTATGACGCCATATTCATAAGCGGCGTATCCGAAAAGCCTGTATATCTGTATTGCGATAACAAAGGAGCCGAGATAAGAGACGCTTCCGAATACTGGGGCCTTGATGCCGTAGAGGCTGAGAACAGGCTGCTTGCCGAAAACAGCGGAGGCAGGAAGCCTCGCATAGCCGTGATCGGTCAGGCGGGCGAGAACCTGTCTCTGATCTCTGGTATATGCAATGAGGGCGGCAGGATAGCCGGAAGAAGCGGTGTCGGAGCCGTGATGGGCAGCAAGAAGCTCAAGGCTGTCGTCCTCGCGGGCAGCAAAGCCATGCCGTGCGCGGACCCCGCTGAAGTAAAGGCTCTGTCGAAACAGCTCGGCAGCAAGATCAATAAGATGTGGATCCCTAAAGGAATGGGAGGCGGCATCGGTCTGATGGGGATCGGCATGGGATCGAGTCCATACGTTCTGCCTCTGGACGGATCCATGACCGCATACCTCTTCCGTGAATGGGGAACGCCTTCGAATACTCCTCTTGCCATAACCAGCGGCGACGGGCCTCTCAAGAACTGGGGCGCCGGTCCGGCTGAAGTAAAAGGTCTGCGCCTCGCTCTGGACTATAACCCGGAGAAGATAAACAGGATCGAGGAAGCGAAGTATCACTGCTACTCGTGTCCTCTCGGATGCGGCGGCAGGCTGGATATCTCGGGCGTGAAATACAGCGAATACTACGAGACGCACAAGCCTGAATACGAGACTCTGCAGGCCTTCGGACCTCTCTGCGTCAACCGCGACATGGATTCAGTGCTGTACATGAACGAGCTTCTGAACAGAGCCGGTATGGATTCCATTTCTGCCGGAAACACTGTTGCGTGGGCCATAGAGTGCTATGAGAACGGAATACTCACAAAGAAGCAGACTGACGGTCTCGAACTGAAGTGGGGCAGCTTTGAGGCCGAGATTGAACTGATCCGGAAGATGATCGCCCGCGAGGGCTTCGGAAACGACCTTGCTGACGGTGTGAAGCGCGCTTCAGAGAAATACGGGGGGAAGGAATATGCCATGCATGTGGGCGGACAGGAGCCGGGCATGCATGATACCAGAAACGACCCGCAGCTCGGCATACACATGGTGGCCGAACCTGCGCCGGGCAAGCATACCATAGGCATGGGCGTCCAGTACAACGCCATGTCGCTCTGCGACATATGCAGCTGGGCTCCTCCTGCTTCTCTTCATCCGAAGGCGGATGATCTCGAGGCGACTGAAACTCTGGCTCTTATATCCAAAGCGAATGCCTGCTACTCGATGCTGTTCGACGGCATAGGCGGCTGTTACTATGCCGAGATGATGGGAGTACACATGTACAAGGCCATCGAGTATATCAACGCGGCTGCCGGCTGGGACTACGACGGTGATCATTACATGGAGATAGGAGAGCGCATACAGACAATCAGGCAGATGTTCAATGTAAAGCACGGCTATGAACCGGCTGATGTAAAGCTTCCGAAGCGCATGCAGGGGGAACCGCCTCTCAAGACAGGGCCGCTGAAAGGGATCACACTGAAAAACGACGAACAGGTCGCGATGCACTGGAAGGCCTTCGGCTGGGACGAAAAGACCGGACACCCGCTTCCAGAGACCATAGAAAAACTGGGGATAAACAGACTTTTGGAGATGTAAGATGGCGAATGCAAAGAAGATACCGAGCTTCCATTATGAGAACTGCGTGAGCTGCAGCATCTGCGTTCAGGCATGTCCGGCCGGTGCACTCGATCTGACAAAGCCGGGCAGGAGCGGCAGATACCGCAATCTCTTTCCCGAACTGGTGAACGAAAGGTGCATAGGCTGCGCTCTTTGCGTGAAGAGCTGTCCTATGGAATGCATCAACATGCAGGCTGTATACGATGGAGAATAAGAGGACTGAGAGATGAGGGATCTGAAGCATATCCATTACTACGAGGAACTGCTCGCGCAGACGGCGAACGGACTGGTGCTTGAAGAAAAGGATGAAGGAGGCATAGCAGTCGGATATACCTGCTATTATCTGCCCGAAGTGCTGCTCAATTGCGGAAAGGCCTTCTCGGTGCGCCTTCGCGCGCCTAACACGGGCTCACTCGATATAAGCCAGTATTACATGTCGAGTTTTATCTGCGGCTATACCAGGGCGATCTTTGAACGAGCCTTTGAGGGCGGTATGAATTTCCTCGATTTTTACGCGAGTTCCGACACCTGCCAGCAGATGGTGCGGGTGATCGAAAACATAAGAGAACTCGATCTCATCAGTAATCCGGACTTCGGATGGGGCATCATTGACGCTCCTCTGAAGATAAGCCCGCACGGTATAAAGCTGTATACCGACCAGATAAGGGATCACATATTGAAGCCGATGTCCGAAAACTACGGCGTCGACATATCCGATGAGGCAATACGGGCTGCGGTCAGAGAACACAACGAGATGTGCGCCGTTTTCGAAGAGATAACGGAGATGAGAAAAGCGGAGAATCCGGGTATCACGCCCAGGGAATTCCATATTCTTTCACTTGTGAGCTACGCCTGCCCGACCGCTAAGATACTGCCGTACCTAAGAGAGAGCCTTGAGGATCTCAAAGAGCGTGAGCCTGATCCGCCGGGGCGCTGGAGAGCACGTGTCGTTGTGGTCGGAAGTGAACTCGACGACTACGGCTTTTCTGAGATACTTGAGAACGCGCGCTGCTATGCGGCGGCCGACCGCTATTGCTTCGGATCCTTCCCGGGAAGGCAGCGGATACATCTTACAGAAGATGAGCCCGCTCTCGATCAGGTGTGCCGTTTCTATCTTGAGACGAACCAGTGCCCGCGCTTCATGTCGCAGGAGAAGATAAGAGAGAGACGCGAGACCGTGAAAAGACTGGCCGAAGATTACCACGTCGACGGAGTGGTGATAGAGCAGGCCAAATTCTGCGACTTCTGGGGTTACGAGCGCACTCTGAACACTCAGGTGCTGGCAGAGGAGTACGGGCTTCCGACACTAGGTATAGACCGCGAATATGTGGTCAGAGGCTCGGGCCAGCTTGCTACCCGGATCCAGGCATTTGTCGAGAGTCTTGAATACAAGAAGATAAAGAAGGACGGTGGTGAGCTGTGAAAAAGGGCAAAGCGGATCTTCTCAGAAAGGACACCGGCATCCTTAAGCACAGGGAGTGGCGCGGCATTCGCGACACCGCCTACGACTACAGCCAGTGGTGCCGCCTCTGGGGCATACTCATAAAATGGGCTGCCTCACACCCGGTGCAGAATGTGAAGGCTGTAATGAGATACCGCTGGATGTTCTCATACATTACTGTCGCGGCCTTCTTCGATCGCATATGCATGGGTCAGAGGGGAGCCGGACTCAGGGCAGCGCGGAGCAATCTGAACTATCTTGCGAGCGATGTGACGAAGACTCTTACGACCATATTCTCGGCCGACATGAATCTTCACCCGGGCAGCAAAAAAGCAGAGGAACTGAACAAAAGGATCATATGCTTCGACGAACTTCTGCCGGCGATACTCGGCAAGGGCTTTCCCGGCTGCAGTACCATACTCTTTCAGGAATATCCGATGTATCTGCCGTCTCTGATACACCAGCACAGTCCTGTGCACTACATCGAGCAGTCCGAGCTTTACGGTCTGCCGGCTGATGTGTGTCCGCTGCCTTCGTTCGAGGCCGGCCTTGCCATAGAAGACGATTTCCCGAAGATCGGCTGCTGCATGGTCACATCGAACATGCCTTGTGACGGCAGCATAATGACGACCATGATACAGGAAAGGCGCATAGGGCTGCCTTCGGTGCCTCTGAACGTGCCTCTTCGCTGGAAGGAAGATGAGGTGCAGGACTATGCTGTGGAAGAGATAAAGGAAGCCATAGCCTTCATGGAGAAACACACCGGCGAGAAGTTCGACTGGGATGCCCTGAAGGAAGCCTGCAGTATCTGGAACGCTCAGAACGAAGCTAAGTTCGAGAAGTGGGACATGAACAAAACGGACATACCGCCTCACACCGGATCATCAGCATGGCTGTACAGGATATTCGAGCATCAGGCGGTCTGCGGAGAACCGGCAGCTCTCAGAAATGACCTTAAGGTGAACAGGATACTGCGCAGACAGGTCGCGAGAGGAAAGTGCCCCAAGGCCATACGTCACAGAGCTATAATATGGAACACTCCGGCAAACAACTACGCCAACTTCAACAACTGGCTGCTCGACTGCTGGGGCATAGACTCCGTCTGCGAGATGATAGACATACACGGAACGGATCTCATAGATACATCGAGCCGCGAGAGCATGCTGCTCGGCATAGCAGGCATGTATCAGACTTCAACGATGCGGGCCCATACCAAGGGCGGCAGCGAGGTCATGCTCGACGATCTCTGGGAGAAATACGAAGAATATAATGCTGACATGATAATCATGTTCGACCAGATATCATGCAAGGGAGTCGGTGCGATCAACGGACTGTTTGAGGAGGGCGCCATGCATCGCGGCATACCGATGTGCCGGGTGAGGCAGGACCTCATGGATCCTACATCGATAACAAGACGCGAGATGAGAAATGACGTGAATGTCTTCATGCTGACTGTGATGAAGGAAGAGCCGCTTGATGCCTCGCTCGTGGATTTCGATGATGATAAAAGCTGGTAAAGGTGAAGAGGACAGAAAGTGAGAGTAAAGATATTCCCGCCGCATGGCTGCGACAGAAGCGCCCTTGACGCCAGATCCTGGGCCGAAATCCCGGAGGGCAGTACGGTCGGCGATGTGCTGAGACTCATTAAATGCAGTCCGGTCAGGGCGAAGATACTGCTTGTCAGTGTGAACGGCGAGCGGGCGAAGCTCGGAAGGGTACTTCATGACGGAGACGTTGTAGGTTTCTTTTCTCCTGTCTCCGGAGGATAGGGTGATGGAAAGCAAAAAATATGATGAAGTATGGGCGGTGGAAGCAGAACGGGTAAGAGCGTTTTTTGATGAGTCACGCAGCGATTATATATGCGATGCTGCTGTCATACCTATGCCGGCAAGGAACATTGGCCCGATGAGCGTCCCGCAGACGCGGATCATCATCGCCGGAGACGGGGCTGATGAACTGTACCGGAAATTCTGTCTGAAATTCATGACTGCAGGAGGTTGATCGATGAAAGTTTTACTGTGCGGGAAAGGCGGCTGCGGCAAGAGCACCCTTGCGGCACTGCTTGCCGGAGCGTATGCGGCCGGCGGAAAGAATGTACTTGTAGTTGACTGCGATGAGTCGAATTACGGTCTCCACAGACAGCTTGGCCTTGAACTGCCCAAAGATCTCACACATTTTTTCGGCGGCAAGAAAGGGGCGTACAGGGAATTCGACAGCAAGGGCAGAGTCTTTGAGAAGAAGTGGACGCCTGACGATGTCCCTCCGGAATATATGAGCCGGAAAGACGGGATAAAGCTTATCGCCGTCGGCAAGATATCCGAGGCAGGTGAGGGCTGTGCATGCGGCATAGGCTTTCTTGCAAAGGAATTTCTGAACAATCTCGAGACAGGCGAAAACGACATTGTCATAGTCGATACGGAGGCAGGTGTGGAGCACTTCGGAAGGGGAGTGGATGAGTTTGCCGATGTCATCATAATGGTGGTCGATCCTTCATACGAGTCCATTCATCTGTCTGAGAAGGTGTGCGACATGTGCCGGGCGTTCGGCAAGCCGGTATACATCGTCATCAACAAAGCGGATGAAGCTCAGGAAAAACTGATAAGAGAGACGATACGTGACAGGGACGCTGTCATAGCGGTGATACGTCCCGACGCCGGAATCATGGAAGCGGGCCTGAAAGGAGAGCCTCTTTCTGCGGATATCCCTGCGGTCAGAACTATCGCGGACAAACTGGGAAAGGTCTTATGCTGAAAGGATAATAAGCGCATAATAACAGCCCGGAACACTTCAGAGTGCGCCGGGCTGTTGTGATGCGCGATCATTATGAACTGTCTTAGCTGTCAGACGACCTCGATGCCGTAAGTGCCGGCCATGACTCTCGCCATACGTTCTTTTCTGCAGTCGTCGCAGAGGCATTCAGGCTCGTTGCCGCTCCTCTTTGCGGCTTCTGCTATCTGCTCCGGCGTTCCGATGACTTCGCCGCAGCGTTCACAATGAACAAGATCGAATGTCTTTCCCCATATAGTACGTGTATTGAAGTCTTCATTCATCTCTATGGCGTTTGTAGGGCATACCTTAGCGCATGCTCCGCAGCCTATGCAGACGCTGCTTGGATCACCGTAAGGCGTCGATATGGCCTTGGTGATGCCTCTGTTGACTGTAGAGATGGCTCCCACCGAGAGCGACCCGCAGACTTTTGCGCAGAGTCCGCACATCACGCATTTCTCGCCATCCACCTTAATGAAACGCTCTGTGTCAGGCACCTTATAGTATTTGCACATCCTTGCGATCTCAGCACTCCCGGGAGCGCGCTTTGAAAGGAGTGAGAGTATCATGGCGCGCTCGCGCTGTATCTTCTCACTGTTCGTCTCGACCTCGATCTCGCTGCTGACAGGGTATACGCACGAGACGACTACGCTCTTTCTGCCTCTGTCCGTGATCTCCACTATGCACAGCCTGCAAGCGCCCATGCCTTCTTCGAGTGAATCGTGCTGGCAGAGGGTAGGGATGGTGATCCCATTGCGGCGTGCTATGGTAAGCAGGAATTCGCCTTTTTCGCAGGTGCATTCTTTGCCGTCGATTTTAATGATCATCTTTCCTGCCTCCCTTCTGTGAGTACTGCGCCGAAGCGGCATGTCTCGCGGCAGCTGCCGCAGGATATGCACTTTGAGCTGTCTATGCTGTGAGGAGTCTTGAGCTCCCCGCTGATGGCGCCTGCAGGGCAGGCCCTCGCGCATGCCGTACATCCGCGGCATGTTTCGGGATCTATCCTGAACGTGGTGAGCTCCTTGCAGACTCCCGCAGGACATCGGTGCTCTTTTATATGCGCCTCGTACTCGTCCCTGAAGTACTTCAGGGTCGTCAGCACCGGATTCGGAGCCGATTTCCCAAGAGCACAGAGCGAGCAGTCTATCATGGTCTCGCCGAGAGCTTCGAGAAGGTCAAGATCCTCCATCCTTCCGCGTCCCTCGCAGATGTCTGTCAGTATCCCGAGCATCTGCTTGAGACCCTCGCGGCAAGGCGTGCACTTGCCGCACGACTCGCCGCAGAGGAAGTTGACGTAATATCTGGCCACATCCACCATGCAACTCCGGTCGTCCATGACTATCATGCCGCCTGAGCCCATCATGGCACCGTATTCTTTGAGGGTATCGAAGTCGACAGGAAGATCGAGCATGCTCTCAGGGATGCATCCGCCCGAAGGCCCGCCGGTCTGGACAGCTTTGAACGGTCTGTCGCCCTTGATGCCGCCGCCGATGTCGAATATGAGCTCTCGCAGTGTTGTGCCCATAGGTACTTCGACAAGACCTGTTCTCTTTACCTTGCCTACCAGAGCGAACACCTTTGTGCCCTTGCTCTTTTCTGTTCCCACCGAGGCGAATTTCGCTCCGCCGTGACTGATGATATACGGTACGTTTGCAAGCGTCTCAACATTGTTCAGCACCGTAGGCTGGTTCCAGAGACCTCTCTGTACGGACCTGATGTACTTTGCCCGCGGCTCGCCGACCTTGCCTTCGACAGACTGCATGAGGGCGGTGGATTCACCGCATACGAATGCGCCGCCTCCGCGTACAACTTCAAGGTGAAGCTTTCTGCCGGTCCCGCAGATATCGTCTCCGATGAAGCCTGCGGCCTCAGCATCAGCAAGAGCCTTCCGGACATTCTTTACCGCCAGATTGTACTCATCTCTGATATACAGATAGCCCTGCTCGGAACCGATCGCAACAGCGCAGATCGCAAGGCCTTCGATGACGCTGTGAGGGTCTCCTTCGAGTATGGATCTGTCCATGAATGCGCCCGGGTCTCCCTCGTCGCCGTTGCATGCGACATACTTCGGGAAGTTGTCATATCCCAGGGCAGTGCGCCACTTGCGTCCTGTAGGGAAGCCCGCGCCTCCGCGTCCTCTCAGGCCCGATGCGTCGATCTCGTCTATGATCTCTTCGGATGTCATGCCGAGGGCTTTTCTGAGGCCTTCGTACCCGCCCGATGCGATGTAGTCTTCGATATGGGCAGGAGAGATCTTTCCGATGTTGCGCAGGGCGATCTTCATCTGAGGAGCGTAGAACGGGTTCTCATCCTGGCTCTTTACATATTCGCCTTTATCATTTTTGTATAGGAGCTTTTCGACAAGCTCTCCGTTTTCGACAGTCTTTTCAAGTATGTCCTTTACATCGGACACCTTGACGTGGTAGTAGGAGATCTCATCGGGAAGGATGGTGACGAGAGGACCGTTTTCGCAGAAGCCGTTGCAGCCTGTACGCTTGATGTCGCATTCGACCTTTATGCCGTCTGCGCCTGCGGTAAGGCGTTCGAACTCTTCCGCTACTCTGGCGCTGCCGTTTGCGAGGCAGCCGGTGCCGCAGCAGATCCGGATCGTTTTCATCGTCTAGGCCTCCTTCCTGTATGATTCCAATACTTCAGGCAGCTTTTCCATGGTCATCTTGCCGTAGTAGGTGTCGTCCACGACCATGACAGGTGCCAGGGCACACGAACCCAGGCAGTTGACGAGCTCGAGACTGAAAAGACCGTCATCAGTCGTCTCGCCGTCTGTTATGCCCAGAGCTCTTGTGATGCCCTCGACGAGGGTCATCGAGCCCCGGATATGGCACGCTGTGCCGTCACACAGCTTGATTATGTGCTTGCCCTTAGGCTTGAGCGACAGAGCCTTATAGAATGTCGCCATGGAGTATAGAGAGGAGAGGGGAGTATCGAGGTACTCGGCGAGCGCCTCCAGCCCTTCTCTCGGTATATACTGGAATTCATGCTGCAGGTCCTGCATAATCGCCAGACTGTAATGCTGGTCGGCAGGATAGCTCTGCAGTATTTCCATGATCTTATCTTTATCAACAGGCAATTTTTCGTACCAGCCTTTCTGTTTAACCCCCTGCGACAACAGGGAATACAAGTACGGTATCGGTATCTTTGAGAGGCGTGTCTGTGCCTTCAAGAAACTCTATGCGCCGTCCGTTGACCATGATGATGGAACGTTCGGATATGCCGGTTCCCTCAGGCGTCAAAAGTTCCTGCCTGAACTTATCGCCGTATGTATCGGCTATCTGCCGGCAGAGCTCCAGGACAATAGCCGCTTTCTGCGGCCATTCAGTCTCCTTGCAGCCGGCATAAGCCGGATCTCTGAAGTAGGCAAAGAATTTTACCGTCATATAGCGCCTCCTTGAATATGCACCAAATCCGGAAGCGGCGTACACCGCCTCCGGACCGGTTATAAGTTGGTATTTACAGTTTATCAGTCAAGACCCAGTTCCGCATCCTTCTCAGGAGTCGGGATACCGTCGGCAGTCCATCCGCGGACAGCGTAGTACTCGCCGAGCATGGTCTCGAGACCGCTGACCTTGCCCTTGGCAGGCCCGTTCTTCAGTTCTTCTCTCAGCAGGCGAGGAGGCAGAGTGTCCTTCTCGATGCCGGCTGCGATATTGAACTTCTTTTCGAGGTTCCATATGCGCTCGCCCTTGAGCAGGATGTCCTCATCGCTCTCATCGTCCCAGCCGCACGCTTCTCTGAGCATGCCCGCTATCTCAGGCAGACCCTGTCCGAATGTGGTGAACAGGCAGATCCCCGAGGAGTCGCAGAGCGCGGTCAGATCCTGGAATACCTTGAGCATTGCAGGCTTGCCCTCTGTGGTGAGAGGATCCATGGCTACCGGGATACCGAGGACCTCAGGCGAGATCATGTATCCTCTTACGTGGCAGCCTCCTCTGTTGGATGTCGCATAGTTGAGGCCGATGCCCTGGATGGCACGTCCGTCGTAAGCAGGCATCTCCTGCTTCTTTACCGACATCGAGAGCTCAGGGTGACCGTACTTCTCGGCCATTCTGTATGAACCGAGTCCGAGGACCTTTCCGAAGCCTTCGCCTTTGCAGGTCATCTCAGTAGCTTCGACCATTGCCGCGGCGTCACCGAATCTCAGAGGGAATCCTATCTCTTCTTCCTTTATACATCCCATTTCGAAGAGTTCCATCGCGCATGCAATGGTGCATCCCATCGTGATAGGGTCGAGACCGTACTGGTTGCAGAGGAAGTTGGCCTTGCACACAGCGCCGAGATCATCGACGCCGCAGTCAGAACCGAACGACCAGCCTGCTTCGTACTCAGGACCTTCGCCTCTGGACTTGAACGCGCCCTCAGCGATATCGACAAGTCTGCCGCATCCTATCGAGCATCCGAAGCAGCCCTTGTTGCGGATCAGATGCCTAGCGGCGAGAGTTTCGCCCGAGATGTCGTCAGCCTGAGGGAAGAGCGCTCCGTCACGGCCGTTGTTTACAGGAAGTCCGCCGACACCGTTCACGATGTTGACGAGTATCATGGTCCCGAGCTGGCCGAGGCCCGCTCCTGTTACAGGGTGAGCCGCAAGCGTTGCTCTGGCATCTGCGCATACCTTGAAGAATGCGTCAGGGTGTGCTACTCTGACCGATTTAGTGCCCTTTACGGCGATCGCTTTGACCTTCTTTGAGCCCATGACGGCGCCCGTGCCGCCTCTTCCGGCTGCGCGGTTCTTGTCGTTCATGATGGCTGCAAAGAGTACGCCTTCTTCAGCTGCCTTCGAGATCGTTGCGATCCTGAAATTCTCGCCGCACTCTGCATAAAGAGCGTCTGTCGCTTCGAATACATCGCTGCCCCAGATCGCCGATGCGTCTCTGAGTTCGACGGTATCGTCGTTGATGTAAAGGTAGACAGGCTTCTCCGAGATACCCTCGAAGATGACACCGTCATACCCTGCGTACTTGAGCTCAGGACCGAAATGACCGCCGGAGTTCGACGCTTCGATGGTCCCTGTGAGAGGCGATCTGCAGATGACGTTATAACGCCCGCCCGATGTAGCGAAGGTCCCGGTCAGAGGTCCTGTCATGAAGATCAGGTTGTTGCCCGGACCGAACACATCGCAGTCAGGAGCGCACTCTTCGCAGAAATACTTTGTTCCGAGACCTCTTGCACCTACATAATCGTGGGCGTATTTCTCGTTGAGAGGCTCTTTGACGATCTTTCCGCTTTCCAGATTGACGCGGAGAATTGTTCCTACATAACCGTTGTTCATCATTACGCCTCCTCTCCGATAAGATCTCTGTACTGAGCGCTTACGGCAGCTCTCTTGTCATGGATGGCATCCGTGTCGACGAATTCGAGAGCGTGACCCGGGCAGAACTTAACGCACTTAGGGTCGCCGTCGCAGAGGTCGCACTTGAACACCTTCCTGAGCGTCGGATGATACGAGATGTTGCCGAGAGGGCATGCGTTCTCGCACATCTTGCAGCCGATGCACTTGCTGTAGTTGATGACAACTGCGTTGTTCTCATTACGGGTGATGGCTTTGACTGGACATACCTTCATGCAGGACGGTTCCTCACACTGAAGGCACATCATTGGAATAGCTACAGCGGCTTTTTCGTACTCGAACACATGGACATTGGCGTACTTCGGATTGAATTCACCGTAGTGGCCGAATGAGCATGCAAGTTCGCATGTACGGCAGCCGATGCATTTTTCCGGCTTGATAACTAACTGTTTCATAGTTTCGCGGGCACAGAAAAGGCCCTTCACCTCCCTTGCATAACACTTTTCAAAGTGACAATTATCTACGACTTAATTTTATCCGTTTATATTCCTTAAAATAATATCCGGAGACTTGTTCGATATTGCTTTTTGGAATAAGCGGAGAATAAAATAAGAGTATGAACATACAGAATCTGAGATACTTCGCGACAGTCGCCAAGCTGGAGAATGTTTCAAAGGCTGCAGAACTGATGCACACATCGCAGTCCTCGATATCAAAGAATATCTTTGCTCTCGAGGAGGAACTCGGAACGAAGCTTTTTGACAGGCACGGTAAAAAGCTGGTGCTTAATGATGCCGGAAAACGCTTCCTGCAGAGCTGCGACAGGATACTTCAGGAGACGGAGACAGTGACAAAGGATCTAAGATACATGTCGACCGGTGAGGACGAGCTCATCAGGATATGCGCCATAGGTACGGAACCGCATCTGTTTACATTCATGGCGATGTTCAAAGTCTCTTATCCCGAGGTAGAATATGCGGTAGACACTGCCGCCGACAGCGGAGGGCTTCCGGACATAAACAGATACGACCTTGTTATTTATCCGGACGAACTCAAATACAGGAAGTTCAAGGGCGTGGACTTTTTTACCGAAAAGTACTTCTTTGCCGTCAGGGTGGACAACCCTCTGGCTGAGAGGGTGTCGCTTCCTGTAAAGATGATGGACGGAATGACGATGGTGTTTCTCAACCAAGGACTTGAATACGAATACCCGTATCATGTCTGCGTCGCGCAGAATGTTAAGATGAACTCGGTGAATTTCGTGGATTCAAGGGACCTTCACAGGCAGATGATCTCAAACGGCATAGCATCCGGCTTCGTGCCGGAGGGAAGTGCCGAGATGTACAGGAATGACAGCAGGATAAAGCTGCTGCATCTGACCGATGACAGATTCACGAGACGGATGAAAGCCTGCTTCAAAAGAGAAAAGCACCTCTCTCATACGGGAAGTGCTTTCAGACAGGCGATGACAGAGTATTTCAATCTGCAAACCGAATGATATCGAAGCTCATGTCTGCCAGAGAGCCTATCAGGAGGCTTTTCTCCAGAGGCGCATCCAGGCCGCACAGGTATCTGATAGCTGCTGCAGCTTCTATCGCTGCACAAGCGGCAGGCGTGACCGAAAGCGATGCTTTCGAGGAAGGCGCATAGTCTTCGGGATAAAGCTGGTGCAGCAGGCCTGATCCCGGAGGTACGAGCATCACCTGAAGATCCCATCCGCAGATCGCGCCGTGGACTATGGTCAAACCTGCGTCCGCAGCGGCATCCTCGAGAACCAGTCTTGAGGCTGCGTTATCGAGCGCATCGATAACAAGATCAGCACCTTCCATCAGGGCGGCCGCATTTTCTTCAGTCAGGAATTCGCATACAGGCGTCACCTCGATCGACGGATCGATCGCCTTTACGCGTTCGGCAGCAGCAAGAGCTTTCTTTTGACCGATGTTTCCGGCGGTACACAGGATCTGGCGGTTGAGATTCGACCCTTCGAACACATCGCCGTCGACAACAGTCAGTGCGCCTGTGCCCATTCTTGCAAGATGCTCGATGATATTTCCTCCCAGGCCTCCGCATCCGGCCACCACTACCTTGCTTTCAGCGATCTTTTTCATGTCCGCTTCGGATAAAGCGAGCAGACTTCTGCTGTGTCTTTCCTTTATCTCAGCCATCTCATACCTCTTTTCTGTGTATCAGCTTTTGAGCGAGTTCATGTCCAAGCTTTTCTCCCTGAACGGATGCCCCGTCTGCTATCTCGTGTACGTAGTCTGCGTTTCCGCAGAAGTGCAGCCATTCAGGATATACGTCTTCTTTAACGAGCCCTTCGGCAAGCGATCTGTCGGGCAGAAGACCAAGAGCCGTGATCAGTGTATCGCATTCGACATATTCATCTTTGCCGGTATCAAGGTGATGCACAGTCACTCCTTCAAGGCGGGGGTATCCGTGTATCTGCGTGACCGTGGAATACAGCATAACGGGGATGCCGTAGGCTTTTACGCATTCCTCCTGATTGCGCTTCATGCCGCCGAGATGATCTCCGATCTCTGCCATGCCTGTGACGGTTTTGCCGAGCAGGCAGAACCGTCTGGCCATTATCTGACCGATATCACCGCTTCCCAGAATAAAGACACGCTCCCCGACATCATAGCCTCCGAGTTCGATCATCTCCTGAACTTCGCCTGCGGTGTATATGCCTTCGGGTCTCGTGCCCGTGACCGGCAGTGACCACAGGGGTTTTTCGGTGCAGCCGGATGCTATGACGCATTCACTGAAGGTAACTTCTGTAATTTCTCCGTATCCTGCAGCGAGAGCTGTCCTGTTCGGCCTTATCTCAAGTACGCGGGTGCCGGGCAGATAAACGGCGGAAGTCTTCTCTAAACGACGGAACTCTTCTTCACTGTATTCAGGTCCCGTCATCTCATTTCCGTAGCGGCCGAGCCCGAAGCCGCTGTGCACGCACTGGGGAAGTATGCCGCCCGGACGATCTCTGTCATCGGCGAGCATGACCTTCGCTCCGCATGAAGCTGCCGCAGCTGCTGCCGCCATTCCGGCAGCGCCGCATCCGATCACAAGTATATCCGTTGTGCGCATTCTGATACTGCTCATGCATCCTCCACGATCATCGTTTGCACAATGCTATCACGATTGAAGCGGGTCTTCAAATGAGATATATTAACTATTGTAATATCGATTTACAGGATCTGTGATGGATCCGTCATTCTGAAAGGGCAGATCAATATGGTAAAAACTGATGTCATCGTTACAGGCGCGGGCCTGCTGGGATGCTTTACGGCAAGGAATCTCATGCGCCATGAGATCGATGTCATCGTGCTCGAAAAAGAAAGCGATGTCTGCCGCGGCATTTCAAAGGCCAACACCGGCATCATATACAGCGGATACGACAGCAGCCCGGGCTCTGAAAAGCAGAAGCTCTGCGTCCAGGCCAGTGAAGACTTCGACAGGCTTTGCTGCGAGCTGGAAGTGCCTTTCAGAAGGCCCGGCTCGCTGATGGTCGCGTATGGGCCTCGTGCGGACGCTGTTTTAAAAAGAAAGTACGAAGACGGACTCCGAGGCGGTGTCAAAGGCCTGAAACTCATGAGCGGAAGAGAGGCTGAGGCGGCGGAGCCTTCTCTCGCAAAGGGCATCACTTCGGCGCTCTATTCGGAAGCAACGGGGACCGTGGATCCCTGGGAACTGTGCATAGCAGCGTATGAGAACGCCCGGGCAAACGGCGCAAGGTTCATATTCGGAAGCGCTGTCAGAGATATACGAAGAGAAGACGATGGCTTTACAGTCGTTACGGATGATGAGTCATACCATGCAAAGGCTGTCGTCAATGCAGCAGGCCTCTCGTCAGACAGAGTCAGGGAATTGTGCGAAAAGCCTGAGATCAGACTTTTTCCGAGTGCAGCCGACTATATTGTGCTCGACAAAGGGACGGGAGACATTGTAAGCCATATCATCATGCATGAGGGAGAAGAAGGAAAAGGCCTTACTCTCGTGCCGACGGTCGACGGCAACCTGCTCATTGGCCCGACCGTCAGGGAAGCCTCTGCAGATGAGACAGCGGCTCAGGACATGAGAACAGAAAAAGATGGTCTCGATCAGCTGAGAGAGCTCTGCAGTGAGATCATACCGGGGCTCGATCTTTCAAAGCAGATAAGGACCTTCGGCTCGCTCAGGCCCGACCAGTTCTTTGTAACGGAGCAGGACGGGAGTTATGTAAGGGATGACAGGAGCATAAAGGACATACGCATAACGGAAGACGACGGGCTCTTCAGCCTCATAGGCATCAAGACTCCCGGACTGACGTTCGCGGACGAGCTCGGCAGGACGGTCGCCGGAAAGGCTGCGGCCCATGCGGGAAAGACGAAGCAGAATACGGACTTCGACCCGCATAGAAAGGCAATAACAAGGGCAAGAGACCTTACATATGAAGAGAGGGCAAAGCTCACAGCGGAAGATCCCGCTTACGGAGAGGTCGCCTGCATGTGCATGGATGTCACTGAAGCCGAGGTACAGCAGGCGGTCAGAAGGGGAGCAAAGGATTTCGAATCGGTAAAAAGACGCACGGGAGCGGGAATGGGAAAATGCCAGGGCAGCCGATGCCGCAGAAGGATAATGAAAACAGTGGAGGAAGGTCATGAGTGAATTCACGCATTTTGACGAAAAGGGCAATGCCTGCATGGTGGATGTCTCGGACAAGGATGTTACCAGAAGGAGTGCAACGGCGCAGGGCACCATAAAGGTGAGCCGGGAGGTCATGGATGCCGTGCTCGGCAGAAAGATAAAGAAGGGCGATGTATTCACAGTAGCACAGGTAGCGGGAATATCGGGTACCAAGCGTACATCTGATCTCATACCGATGTGTCATCCGCTTAGCCTCACCAATGCGAAGGTGAGCTTCAGGATTGATGAAGAGGCCTGCAGCATCACAGCGGTCTGCACTGCCGTCACGGACGGAAAGACCGGAGTCGAGATGGAGGCTCTGACAGGAGTATCCGTCGCGCTCCTGACCATATACGACATGTGCAAAGCCTTAGACAAGCGCATGGAGATTAAGGATATACACCTTGTCGAAAAGGCAGGGGGCAAGAGCGGAGATTTCGTATTCTAATCAGAATGCTGCATTCCCTGCGGGGCATGCAGTATTTTGATGTTATCGCTAAATGGAATATGCGATTTTCGATTTAGGTGTAATGTTAATGCCTGAAGTGATAAACTATCAGAGATGGTTGACAAATTCGGCAGGACAATAGAATACATGAGGGTATCAGTCACCGACAGGTGCGATCTGCGCTGCAGGTACTGCATGCCGCCGGAAGGCTGCGAGAAGGTGCCGATGAGCAGCATCCTCACATATGAGCAGATAGTGCGCATATGCAGAGTGTCCGCGGATCTTGGCATCAGCCGCATAAAGATCACGGGAGGAGAACCCTTTGCCAGACTCGGCTGCACAGGGCTGATCAGGGACATCAGGAGCCTTCCCGGAATAGAACAGGTCACAGTCACCACCAACGGACAGACTCTCGAAAACCACATCGAAGAACTGAAGGCAGCGGGCGTCGACGGAATAAACATAAGCCTCGATACGCTCGATCCCGAAAGATTTGCATACATAACGGGCAGAGGTACGCTCGAAAAGACTCTGAGGGCCATCGAACTGGCCGCAGGGTCCGGCATAAAGACCAAGATAAACAGCCTCATTATGAAAGGCTTCAACGAGGATGAGATCACAGCGCTTGCTGAATTCGCCTTCAGATACGGCATAGATGCGCGTTTCATTGAGATGATGCCGGTGGGAGCGGCTGATGCGGGCAAGGGCATATCAAATGAGACTGTCCTGGCTGTTCTGAAAGAAAGATGGCCGGAGCTTGTGCCGGATGAAAGCATCCACGGGAACGGGCCTGCGGTCTATTACAAAAGACCCGGAGAAAGAGGGGCGATAGGTCTCATAAGCGCGATGCACGGAAAGTTCTGCGAGAACTGCAACCGCGTGAGGCTTACATCCCAGGGCGAGATAAAGCCGTGCCTTTGCTACGATACCGGAACGGACATCAGACCCTTCCTCTCGGAGTCCGATGAGAAACTGAGAGAAGCTGTAAGGAATGCGATATTTGAAAAACCCGAAGCCCACTGCTTCGATGCCATGGACGATGCCGGCGGTCATGCCGAGCACCGACTGATGTCACAGATAGGAGGTTAGCATGGGTAAGACAGGAAAAGTCATAGCCGTATGCACAAGTGAAAAGAAAGGAACTCAGAAGAGAGAAGTGCCTTCGGTGACCCTCGTCCCGGAATGGGGCATCGAAAATGATGCCCACGCGGGCAAATGGCACAGACAGGTGAGCCTTCTGGCGCTCGAAAAGATTGAAGCCTTCCGCGAAAAGGGAGCGGATGTGGATTTCGGCGCATTCGGAGAGAACATCATCGCAGAGGGCTTTGATTTCAGAACGCTGCCTGTAGGCACGAGATTCAGGATCGGGGATGCTCTGCTTGAACTTTCACAGATAGGCAAGGAGTGTCACACACACTGCGCGATATATCATCAGGTAGGAGACTGCATCATGCCGAGAGAGGGCGTGTTCACGATCGTGCTGGAAGGAGGCACGGTCAAAGCAGGCGATAAGATCGAGCTGATAGAAGCCGATTCTGACAGACCGTTCACCGCGGCATGGATAACGCTCTCTGACAAAGGGGCGGCAGGTGAAAGAGAGGACAGGAGCGGGCCTCTGATCGGAGAGATCCTTACAGAAGCCGGCTATAACGTGGTCGAAGGACTTCTTATCCCGGATGAACCCGAACTGCTCAGGCGTCATCTCATAAGACTCGCCGATCAGAGACAGGTGAACGTCATCTTCACTACGGGCGGCACGGGCTTTTCGCAGAGGGACAGGACGCCGGAGGCTACCGCTGATGCGTGCGACCGCATGACGCCGGGAATATCTGAGGCGATCAGGGCCTATTCGATGACAAAGACTCCGACAGCCATGCTTTCAAGAGCTGCGTCAGGCATGAGAAATAAGACACTCATCATAAATCTGCCCGGCAGCCCTAAGGCGGTGAGAGAATGTCTGGAATTTCTGATCCATCCTCTCGGACACGGTCTTGAGATAATGCTTGGAAGAGACGGCGAATGCGCGCGTCCCTGACAATAAACGACAGCTATTTCTTCAAACTCAAGGAGGGGGTATATGAAATTCAGAAAGATAATGGTTCTTCTTCTAAGCTGCATCATGGTATTTGCCTTCGCGGCATGCGGAAGCAAAACGACAGAAGAGACAACAGAAGAGACGACGACAGACGGCGGCGTTCTGATGATGGCAACGACTACAAGTACGGAAGACACCGGACTGCTCGACTATCTCAAACCGCTCTTCAAGGATGACACGGGCATCGACCTTCAGTGGACTGCTGTAGGAACAGGCGAGGCTCTCAAGATGGGCGAGGACGGACAGGTCGATATAGTGCTCGTACACGCCAAATCAAGCGAGGACGAATTCGTTGAAAAAGGCTACGGAGTAAAGAGATATCCGGTAATGTACAACGATTTCGTGATCGTCGGACCGGCTGAGCCGATCGCAAAGACGGATGATGTCGCTGCAGTGTTCACGGCCATAAGCGAACAGCAGCTTCCGTTCGTATCCCGCGGAGATGATTCGGGAACGGACAAGAAGGAAAAGAAGATATGGGAAGAACTCGGTATCGATCCGTCTGCGAATCCTAATTACATCGAAAGCGGAGACGGCATGGGCGCCACTCTTACGATGGCGAACGAGAAGAACGCTTACTGCCTGACAGACAGAGGAACATGGCTCAAGCAGTCGAAGGACTCCGAGAACGATTATGTCATCGATATCGTATGCGAAGGAGCGCCTCAACTGCTCAACCAGTATGGTGTCATCGCTGTAAGTCCTGAAAAGTATCCAGATGTCAACAACGAGGCTGCCAACAAGTTCATCGAGTGGATCACTTCCGAGAAGGTCCAGAAACTGATCGGTGAGTACGGCGTGGATGAATACGGCCAGGCTCTGTTCACACCTAACGCAGGGACCGATAACTGATATCAGCAATGATCGGATGGCTCAGAGGAGTTTTTACTGATCCTGCTGTGCTGAGTGCGATCAAAGTCACCTTCGAGATGGCTTTTGCATCCACTCTCATCTCCGCCGCGCTGGGGACCGCATCCGGTCTCTGGCTGCAGAACCATGAATTTGCAGGTAAAAAGACAGTTGTAAGGATCAACAGGACGCTCATGGGAGTGCCTCCTGTCGTGATAGGACTGCTTGTTTACATGCTGACGATGCGCGGAGGGCCGCTCGGCCCTCTGGCGCTTCTCTTTACGGTTAAGGGAATGATACTCGCACAGGTACTGATCATAACGCCTATAATAAGCGGTATGGTCTTTTCGTATGCAGAGGCGGCCGTCCCTGAGATACGGAATTTCGCAAAGACGATGGGGGCAGATAAGAGGCAGACGGACCGCCTCATCCTGAGCGAACTCAGAAACGAGATTTATTTCTGCATAATAACCGGCTTCGGCAGAGCTATAAGCGAGGTCGGATCAGTCATGCTCGTCGGCGGCAATATAAAGGGCCATACGAGGACCATGACGACAATGATCTCTCTGCTGAAGAGCCGGGGGATATACTCCGAGGGCATAGGCCTCGGTGTTTTGCTTCTTGTAATGGCCTTCATACTGCAGACGCTGGCCGATCATGTCAGAAAGGAGCAGATCCGCGATGAGAATTTCTGAACTTCGCAAGACGGTCGGCAAAACGGATCTGTACATAAAGGATCTGAAAATAGAGAGCGGAAAGATATACGGACTTGTCGGCCCCAACGGCTGCGGCAAGACGACACTTTTGAAGCTTATCATGGGAACGGCAGAGCCTGATTCGGGTTCGATAGACTATGAAGGCCTGAAACCGGCTGAGATCACCATGATGAGCCAGAGGCCTTATCTGATGCATGCCAGCGTGTACGAGAACATAATATATCCTCTGAAGATACGCAGAAGCAGGATCGATGATGCTGAGATAGATGCGCTGCTTGAGCGTGCGGGTATCCTGGAGATAAAGGACCAGTACGCCGGGAGCCTTTCCAGCGGCGAGAGGCAGAAACTGTCTTTTTTAAGAGCGATAGTATTCCGTCCGAAGCTGATACTTATGGATGAGACTCTGTCGAACCTCGACGCCGAAAGCGCAGGGCTCTTCAGGGAAATGATAATTGAACGTCACAGAGAAGACAGTTCCACATGGCTCATAGTCAGCCACCAATGGGACGCAATGAATGAGCTCTTTGACGAGGTGCATCACATGGAGAAGGGGAGGATCGTAAAAAATGAAACTCCTTAATGTAGATACGGTAAAAGAGGCGAGAGACAAGCTCGGGGAGCGCTGCGGAGAGACCATGCTGCGCACTGAGACTGTGGGTCTTCGTGCTGCGGCGGGCCGTATCCTTGCCGAAACCATAATATCGCATGAGAACATCCCGCCGTACAGAAGGTCGATCGTGGACGGCTACGCTGTCTTGAGCAAAGATCTGGCGGCCGCGGGCGAAATGATCCCGTCCATACTGAAGACTGCAGGCGAGGTGCAGCTCGGCATCGACTCGACCGGACTCAGAGTTGATCCGGGCAGCTGCATCTACGTGCCGACCGGAGGATATGTTCCGGACGGCGCGGACGCCGTTGTGATGATCGAATACTGCGAGTCTTTCGCGGGAGACATGCTCGCGGTCTCAAAGTCAGTTTCATCTGGAGAGAACATCGTCCGGATCGGAGAAGATATTTCGGAGGGCGATACCCTGCTCGAAAAGGGCAGAAAGCTCAGACCTCAGGATCTGGGCGTTCTGGCGGCGACAGGAGTAACTGAGGTCAGAGTCTTCGTTCCGTGGAGGGTAAGTGTCATATCGACCGGAGATGAACTCGTGGGACCGGGCGAAAAGCCCGGACCGGGGCAGATAAGAGACATCAATACATATACAATAGCGGCGAGAAGCGGCGCGGAGGGATTTGACGTCGTGAGGACGGCATCTGTCAGGGACGACAGGGCCGCCATGGTGAAAGCTCTTGAGACAGCCAGGGATGAAAGCGATGTTGTGATCATGTCGGGCGGCAGTTCCCAGGGTAAGAAGGACATGAGCGCAGAGCTGATAGGAGAGCTTGCTGACAGCGGAGTGCTGACCCACGGCATAGCAGCAAAGCCGGGCAAGCCGACCATAACCGGATATGACAGCGCCAGCGATACAATTTTTATTGGACTGCCGGGGCATCCGGCTGCAGCTCTCATGGTGTATGAGCAGACTCTGATCAGGCTGTGGAGAGAAATGACGTGTCAGCCTGAGGAACGCAGACTGCGCGCAAGGGTCACGGTAAATGTGCCGTCTGCACCTGGCAGAAGGACGTTCCAGCTTGTCAGACTCAGCGGCGGGGAGGTGCCCGATGCAGAACCTGTATTCGCAAGATCTGGCATGATACTTCCGATGAGCGCGGCTGACGGTTATTTTGAGATGGAAGAGAACAGGGAGGGCATCAGGCCGGGAGACATGGTCGATGTCGTCTTATGGAAATAGAGGGGTATCAGGATGAAAAGGAATCTCTATCTGAACACCATACCTGTCGAGGAGGCAGGAGACCTGTACATGAGATCGCTCGGCGATGCGGCTGAGCCGCATGCGGAGAAGATAAGGGTGACGGACGCTCTCGGACGCGTTACATCAGAAGCCGTATACGCTCTTTATTCATCTCCTCTGTATAACTCGGCGGCAATGGACGGGATCGCAGTCGTATCGTCTTCTACATATGGGGCGTCGGAGTCTTCACCTGTGACGATCAGGGCCGGAGAGGACTATATAGTAGTAGACACGGGCGATCCGGTCAAAAAGCCGTATGACGCAGTCATCATGGCAGAGGATACTCAGGAGAATGAAGACGGCATGATCATACGCGCTGCGGCGCCGGCGTGGCAGCACGTAAGACCTGTAGGAGAGGACATCGTGGCCGGCGAGATGATACTGACAAGATGCCACAGGATACGCCCGATAGATATCGGGGTACTTCTCTCCGGAGGCGTGACGGAGATATCCGTTTTCGCGCAGCCGAAAGTCGGCATCATACCGACCGGCACAGAGATAGTCGAGCCTTATGAGGACCCGAAGGAAGGAGACATCATAGAATCGAACTCCAGGATGTTCGAGGCCATGGTGAAAGAACAGGGAGGCATCCCGAAGAGATACGACATCGTTCCGGATGACTACGAACTCATAAAAAAGACCGTGCTTAAGGCTCTTGATGAGAACGACATGGTCATAGTCAACGCGGGTTCGAGCGCGGGCACTGAAGACTATACCGTGCATGTCCTGAGAGAGACAGGCGAGGTATTCGTGCACGGAGTCGCCATGAAGCCGGGCAAGCCGGTCATACTCGCAAAGGCGTGCGGCAAGCCGGTCATCGGCATACCGGGCTATCCGGTGTCGGCTTATCTTGCGGTCGAAAATTTCGTTTATCCGGTGCTCAGGAGTTTTACCGGCATAAAGGAAAACTCTGAAAGAAAGATCAGGGCGGTGCTGTCAAGAAGGCTCGTGTCATCCCTGAAGCACAGAGAATATGTGCGTGTCAGAGTCGGCAAAGTAGGAGACAGATACGTCTGCGCGCCTCTTGCAAGAGGCGCCGGCGCTGCGATGAGCATGGTAAGAGCAGACGGCTTCTGTGTCATACCGCAGGAAACGGAAGGATACGAAGCGGGCGAGACTGTCGATGTCATATTGTTCCGCGCGGCCGAAGAGATCGACAGGACCATAGTGTGCACAGGCAGCCACGACATGCTGCTCGATGTAATATCCGATCTGATGTCCGGCGAGGCAGAGGGCATAAGGCTGTCGAGCACCCACATCGGAAGCCTCGGAGGCCTCATGGCGCTTCAGAGGGGCGAGGCGCATATATCTCCGTCACACCTTCTTGATGAAGAGACAGGCATATACAATGAATCGTATATACGCTCGATCTTCCCCGGTGAGGAGATGGTGCTGCTCAAGGGCGTCAGAAGGATACAGGGTCTGATGACGGCAAAGGGCAATCCTCTCGGTATCAGAGGCATCGAAGACCTCACAGGGGTAAGGTTCGTAAACAGGCAGAAAGGCGCGGGAACCAGAGTACTGCTCGATTACAAACTGAAACAGGCCGGGATAAAGCCGGAGGATGTCGACGGATATGACGCTGAGGCGGCGACCCATATGGCGGTCGCAGCACAGGTCGCGGGAGGCGAGGCCGACTGCGGCATGGGGGTATACTCGGCAGCTCATGCGATGGGACTCGACTTCATACCTGTGGGCGAAGAGGAATACGATTTCGTCATGAGACCGGAAACTCTCGACATGCCGGAGATAAAGAGCTTTATCAGGCTTCTCGGAAGCGATGAGTTCAGGGCAAAGCTCGATGAACTCGGAGGCTATTCGCTCGAAGGATCGGGAGAGATCATAAAGATAAAATGACAGGGCTCAGCGATGCGCTCATGCAGCCGGGGGATGCTCCGGCTGTTTTAATTGAAGAGGTTTTAATGTACAATAATTGTGAATAAAACAGCGGCATCATACCGCAAGAAGAGGTAGGAATGAGTTATCTGGACAACATTAGAAATTTCAGCATCATAGCGCACATAGACCACGGCAAGTCGACGCTTGCCGACAGGCTCATCGAGAAGACGGGCCTTGTCGAGGCCCGCGACATGAAGGAGCAGTACCTAGACAACATGGATATAGAGCGCGAGCGAGGCATCACAATCAAGCTGCAGACCACAAGGCTGCTGTACAAGGCGAAGGACGGGCAGGAGTACATCCTGAACCTCATCGACACGCCGGGACACGTGGACTTCAACTACGAAGTGTCAAGGTCTCTGGCTGCCTGCGACGGGGCGGTCCTCGTCGTGGATGCGACACAGGGCGTGGAGGCACAGACTCTGGGCAACGTATATCTTGCCCTGGACGAGGATCTCGAGATACTTCCTGTGCTCAACAAGATGGACCTCGATTCAGCGCGTCCGGACGAGGCGCGGGCCGAGATAGAGGACATCATCGGACTCGACGCATCGGAAGCTCCGGAGATATCCGCAAAGACGGGCCAGGGCATAGACGAGATGCTCGAAAAACTGGTCGAGGTCATACCTCCTCCTAAGGGAGACCCGGACGGAAGGCTCAAGGCCCTCATATTCGATTCGTACTACGACAGCTATAAAGGCGTCGTCATATACACGCGCATATTCGACGGCCGTGTGAAGCGCGGCGATACCATACGCATGATGAACACCGGCAAGAACTACGAGGTGACAGAG
>JAFRFA010000009.1:0-3907 GCA_017434585.1 Mogibacterium sp.
GATGGCAGCAGGCGTTAGACAGAAAGTCATCCTCGCATGCACAGAGTGCAAGCAGAGAAACTACAATACAATGAAGAACAAGAGAAACAATCCTGACAGGATCGAACTCATGAAGTATTGCAAGTTCTGCAACAAGGAGACTCTCCACAAGGAGACAAAGTAACAGGCGTATATCAATCAGTGGAGTAGCATCATGGCTGAGAACAAAAAAGGAAGCGAGAAGTCCGGAGGCGGACTCATCGGCTATCTCAGGGGAGTAAAGCAGGAATTCAGCAAGGTCGTATGGCCGACCAGAGAAGAGCTCACGACAGACACTGTTGTGGTGTTTGTATGTGTTGCTTTCTTTGCGGTCACTTTCTGGCTGATAGATACCGGATTCCTTGCAGCCCTCAAGGGTATTCTGGGCATTACGCTGTCCTGATCAAGGAGTTATAAATGACAGATAAGATCGATAACATCGAAAATATCGAAACGGCAGAAGAAGAGACAAAGGAAACTGTCAGCAGACCGCAGTCAAGCGTATCACCTCTCGAAGGCGAGGGCCTCAGAGGAGACGGCACGGCGAAGTGGTATGTTGTACATACATATTCCGGCTATGAAAACAAGGTAAAGACGAGCATCGACAGGATGGTCGAGTACCGCGGGATGCAGGATCTCATCCAGGAGGTAGTCATACCGACCGAAGACAGGATCGAGATCAAGGACGGAGTCAAGAAGGTCAAGACCAGAAAACTCTTCCCGGGATATGTAGTCATAAAGATGATCGTCAACAACGAGACCTGGTACCTCGTGCGTAACACAGAGGGCGTGACGGGCTTCGTTGGACACGGTTCCGATCCTATCCCTCTGACAAAAGAGGAGATCGTAAGGATGGGTATCGAGAAACTCAGGATCGACCTGGATATCGAGGTAGGCGACACGATCCGCATCATCGGAGGAGTCTTCGAGGGCCAGCTCGGCATCGTCGAAGCCATCAATCCGGAGAAGCAGATCGTCAAGGTGCGCATCTCGATGTTCGGTAGAGATACTCCTGCAGAGATAGAGTTCTCGCAGGTGAGCAAACTCCGGTGACGGAGATGCATTAAAATCAAAGAAAGGAGCAGACAATGGCAAAGAAGATCGACGGCTATATCAAGCTGCAGATCCCTGCCGGCGGAGCCACTCCTGCACCACCGGTTGGTCCGGCTCTCGGACAGAAGAGTGTCAACATCATGGACTTCTGCAAGCAGTTCAATGCAAGGACACAGGACCAGCAGGGAATGATCATCCCGGTAGTCATCACAGTCTACACTGACAGATCATTCGACTTCGTGTGCAAGACACCGCCAGCCGCAGTCCTCATCAAGAAGGCAGCAGGCATCGAGCATGCATCCGGCGTTCCTAACAAGGAAAAAGTCGCAAGCATCACGCTCGCACAGGCAGAAGAGATCGCAAAGACAAAGATGCCGGATCTCAATGCAGCATCCCTCGAGGCAGCAACAGACATGATCAAGGGAACAGCTCGCAGCATGGGAATCACGGTAACTGAGTAATGTAGTGGGAGGCGAAAGCCGCATGCACCACAAGGAGGATTAAATGAAAAGATCAAAGAGATACCAGGAGCTCGCCAAGAAGTATGACAAGCATGAGCTCGTGGACGTAGAAACTGCAGTAAAGCAGCTCAAGAGCTTTGACAACGTAAAGTTCGACGAGACCGTTGAGATGCACTTCCGCCTCGGAGTAGACGGCAGACATGCAGATCAGCAGGTAAGAGGAGCCATGGTACTCCCTCACGGCACAGGTAAATCGAAGAAAGTACTCGTATTTGCCAAGGGCCCTAAGGCAGAGGAAGCCAAGGCAGCAGGCGCAGACTTCGTAGGCGCTGAAGACATGGCAGAGAAGATCCAGAAAGAGAACTGGTTCGATTTCGACGCAGTCGTTGCGACACCGGATATGATGGGAGTCGTAGGACGTCTCGGTAAGGTCCTCGGACCTAAGGGACTTATGCCTAACCCTAAGTCGGGTACGGTAACGATGGATCTCGAGAAAGCTCTCGCCGACATCAAAGCAGGTAAGGTCGAGTACAGACTTGACAAGGCCAACATCATCCACTGCATCATCGGCAAGAAGTCCTTTACAGAGGAACAGCTGATAGAGAACGCTAACGCGCTCATCCAGGCTATCGCAAAGGCTAAGCCGGCAGCAGCAAAGGGCCAGTACTTCAAGAGCATCAGCATCGCATCGACGATGAGCCCTGGAGTAAAGATCAACCCTGCAACAGTAACACAGTAAGCCGCAAGGCAAACAAAACAGAATATCCAACCTGAGACAGCAGGTGCGAAAGCTTAATTTCCTGCCGAGGTACAAACAATAGATTTGGACCCGGAGAAAGTCTGTGTCAGGCAGTACAGAATCCGGGTATTTTGTACCTACACGACTATACTAGGCGAAGGGATATCGCCGGAAAGGAGAAACAATGTCTGTAGAAGCAAAAGCAGCCAAACAGATCGTCATCGACGAGATCAAGGATAAGTTTGAAAAAGCCGGTTCCGTAGTAGTCGTTGATTATCTGGGACTCACTGTAGCCGAAGCCGATAAGATGAGAGCCGATCTCAGAAACGAAGGCGTCGACTTCACAGTATACAAGAACACTCTTATCAGAAGAGCCATCGACGGAAGCGATTTCGCCGGACTCGCTGAGGGAGACACACTGAAGGGCTCGACAGCGCTCGCGTTCAGCAGCGAAGAAGATGTCACAGCCGGTGCAAGAGTAGTAGCCAAGGCAATCAAGGACTTCAAGAAGATGTCCTTCAAGGGCGGCGTCGTAGAAGGAACAGTCTATGACAAGACCCAGATCGAAGAGTTCGCTAACATCCCGGGCAGAGACGTGCTCATCGCACGCTTCATGGGAAGCATCCAGAGCCCGATGACAAAGCTCGCTCTTACACTCAAGGCTATCGCAGAAGCGAAAGAAGCGTAAGCTGAGAGATTTCAACGTTAAATGTAAGCGGCCGCAAGGCCATTCATCCGATCAATAAAAAAGGAGAAACAAAATGGATAAGGATAAAATCATCGAGGCTCTTAAGAGCATGAGCATTCTTGAGATCAACGAGCTGGTAAAGGCTCTTGAGGAAGAATTCGGAGTAAGCGCAGTAGCAGTAGCAGCTCCAGCAGCAGGCGGAGCTGCCGGCGGCGAGGCAGCAGAAGAGAAGAGCGATTTCAACGTTATTCTCAAAGAGATCGGTCAGGAAAAGATCAAGGTCATCAAGGCTGTCAGAGAAGCTACAGGTCTCGGCCTGAAGGAAGCAAAGGAGCTCGTAGACTCCGCTCCTGCAACAGTCAAGGAAGGCGCACTGCCTGACGAAGCTAACGCTCTGAAGGAGGCGCTGGAGGCTGTTGGCGCTGTCGTAGAACTCCAGTAAGCGGCTCGACATTTCCAGTCAGGCGTCGTTGCTTTCCCAAATCGCTCGCTTACGTACTTCCGGGTACGCGCGCTCACGATTTGCTCATGCGCCTAGCCTGACAGAAAATCTCTTCGCCGCCGATTGGCAAAGATTCTCATCGGAATAACGTATTCTGATGAGCTCTCCGGCGGATAAATGATACCGCTAAAGACAAACATCAAACTTACAGCTGAGCAATTATTCTGAAGGGAAGACTCGCAGGCCGCCGGCACTTAGCGATTGACGAGTCGTAAGACGAAGTCAGAGCTTAGTACCGCTGCAGGCCGGAGCGGGCGAGAGCCCGGTCTTCACAGAAGGATAATTGCGAAGCACTACAAATTGGACCGTGCGATATCGGTTCGACCCACGCAATAAAATGAGCCCCGGCTGTCGAGGCTCATTTCGTGCGTAATAAGGGCCGAAAAAAGCGGCAAAAAACAGCATTTTTTCTGCATTTTTGAAGAAACAACAGAAGGAGCAAAATC
>JAFRFA010000055.1:0-6862 GCA_017434585.1 Mogibacterium sp.
GGGGAAAGTCCCGTTCGACGGAGACAATCCTGTGACTGTTGCTCTCAAGCATATCAACGAAGAGATAGTCCCGCCTATCGAGCTTGAACCGGGCATACCGCCTGCGCTCGACAGATGCGTGATGAAGGCCACGAGCAAGTATCAGACCAACAGATACGCTAATGCGGACGAGCTCATACAGGAACTCGAAAACATCTCTTTCGTTACCACTGTTACCGACGGGACCATTTTTGAATCTTCCGAAGTAAAAGAGAAGCGCAACAAGCGCAGGGAAGAGTACGAAAAGGAAGTCGAGAAAGAAGTCGAAGAAAGAGAACGCGAGAGAAAGAAAAAGAGCAGAAAGAAAGCTGCGATCATAATAGCGGTCATTTTAGTTCTGGCTGCCGCTGCCGGAGGATTCACTGCATGGAAAATGGGAGCGTTCTCAGATACGATGGAGACGCCTGACCTTCTCGATATGACACTCGAAGAAGCGACTGCCTATGCCGAAGAATCCGGGATCAGGATCAAGCAGGGCAAAGACATCTATTCGTCTGACTATGCCGAAGGAAGGGTATGTCTGCAGGACCCTGAACCGGGGACGGAAATGCCTAAGGGCGGTGTGATCAGGATCAACGTTTCGAAAGGAAGCAAGGAGGGACTTGTACCGAATGTCGTCGGAATGCAGGAGGACGAAGTCGAAGGCTTCCTCAAGGAACACGGATATGTTCTCGGCAACGTAAAGGTGATAACCTCGCCTGAAGACGAAGGCCTGGTTCTCGAACAGAGCCCGGTCGCCGGCACTTCTCTCGATAAGGAAAGCAGTATCGATATCGTGGTATCCGATGGTGAGGGAGTCGAAAAGGCAAGTGTGCCATCAGTCACCAGGATGCCGCTCGAAGATGCCAAGAAAGAGATCACAAGCGCAGGCTTTGAAGTAGGCAATATCACTTATGACTACAACGAGAGCATAGGCAAGGGCTATGTCACATATCAGCAGTGGCAGGCGGGCATGATGCTCGAAAAGGGCACTTCCATTGATCTCGAAGTAAGTCAGGGTCCTGAGCCGAAGCCTACACCTACACCGGATCCGTCTGCACCTGCAACTGAAGAAAAAAAGGATGAAGGTTAAAACGGATAATGTCTGCAGGTACTGTAGTAAAAGGTATAGGAGGATTCTACTTTGTCCATGACGGCTGCGATACCGTCATGGGCAAGGCCCGCGGAAATCTCAAAAGAAACAAGGAGCTCATCTATGTCGGGGACATCGTTGATTTCGATATCGACGAAAACGACAGGGACGGTGAGTGCGTTATAAACAGCGTGATCGAACGCAGGAATTATCTGACACGGCCCCCGGTATCCAATCTGGATATGCTGGTGGTCGTGTTTTCTCTGAAACAGCCGGAAGTGAATTATCCTGTCGTAGACAAGCTTATTGCCGGCTGTGAGATCGCCGGAATAGAACCCGTGATATGCATATCAAAAACAGATCTTGTTTCAGAAGAAGAAGTCGGAAAGGCTCTTGATATCTACGGAAATGTATATCCGGCTGTCAGTATAAACGGATTGAGCGGCGAGGGATCCGATGCTCTCAGAGAGATCATCAAGGGAAGAAGAGTGGCCCTCGCAGGTCCTTCAGGCGTTGGAAAATCTACTATAACGAATCTGCTGCATCATGACGATGAGGTCTACGGGACCAAAGCCGAGACCGGACATGTCAGCAAAAAGACCGGAAGAGGCAGACATACCACAAGGCATGTAGAGATATTTCCTCTGAATGACGGGACCATGCTTTACGATACACCGGGATTTACATCTCTCGATCTGCCGGATCTGGATATACGGCAGGTAAGGGAACTGTTTCCCGAATTCCGGAAGTACCAGCAGGACTGCAGATATGCCGACTGCATGCATCTCAGCGAACCCGACTGCGCTGTCAAGGACGCTCTTGCTTTCGGAAGCATAGCGCAGAGCAGATACGATTCATATATTTTTATGACGGAAGAGGTAAAGAAATGGCAAAAATAGCACCATCGATCCTTGCAGCGGATTTTTCCGAACTGGGTAAAGATGTCAGAAAGGTATGTTCAAATGGCATCGATTATCTTCATATCGACATAATGGACGGAGTTTTCGTACCAAATATCAGCTTCGGACCGGATGTCATGAAGAGCATCGCCGGAGACGCTTCGGTTCCTTTTGATGTGCACCTCATGATAACAGAGCCGGTAAGGTACATCGACAGATTCGTTACGGACAACACGGAATTCATAACGGTACATTACGAGGCTTGCACCGACCTTGCGGCAACCATAAAAACCATAAAGGAGCACGGCGTAAAAGCCGGAGTGTCAGTAAAACCGGGGACTGCGCCTGAAGTTCTGGACGGGTACCTGAAAGACCTCGACCTCATTCTGGTGATGTCGGTAGAGCCTGGTTTCGGCGGACAGAAGTTCATGGATACTTCTCTTTCAAAGATACGGTATTATAAAGAAAAAAGAGAAGAACTTGGATGTTTGTACGAGATAGAAGTCGATGGCGGTATCAGTTCCGTAAACGCGCAGATTGTCAGAACTGCAGGAGCAGATATCATAGTTGCGGGTTCTGCCGTCTTCAAAGCGGCCGATATGGCTGCCGAGATCAGAGCTATATGTGGATAAGTTTCTGAAACGTGAAACCCTTGCTGTCACAGTGTTTCAGTGGGCAGCATGATCAGAAGATGCAAATAATCACCGAAATCATACATAAAATGCATGGGAAATACTGTACAGTATTGAACTCTTCAAAACGATAGAATAATTGCAGGAGATACCTGCCATGCCAAGACGAGTCCTGACTGTATATACGATCATGTACATAGCCGGTATCAGCGCCGGCTATTTTGTTTTTGAAGCGGAGAGGATAGCTGAATCCTTCGGGTTTATTGCCGCTGCTTGCGCTGCTGTCATGTACAGCGGAAAGATGGATGAGAGCAACAGATGGCAAAGGATGATTTTTATAGCTGTCCTGATGGCAGGGTTCATGGCCTTTTCTGTGCAGTATGCGCTGATGGAGAAGGAAGTATCCGCATGGGACGGGCTGGAATACGTCATAAGCGGAAAAGTCGTTTCCGCCGTATCAAAAGACGACAGGCTCGTTATGACAGTAAAAACCGGCAGAAAAAGCAGTCTGCCGCGCAAAGTCAGGCTGGTTGTCAGGGACTTTCCGGCTCATCATGCAACAGATGTATCCGGAAAGAAGAAATATGAAGAGCCATATGAACTGACAGGAACTTACATCAAAGCAGGAGGTGTGTTCAGAGAACCGCACGGCGCGGATGCTCCCGGCATTTTCGACCAGAGGCTGTATCTCAGAGCCGGAGGCGTTCCGCTTACCTTTACGGCGAATGGTATAGATGTGACGGATGAAGGCGGATCGTATTCGTCTTTCAGAAGGTATCTTTTCAGCACAAGGGAGGACTTCATCTCGCGATTTGATGATGAGACAGCCGGATTCATAAGAGGAACAGTATTCGGCGACAAGAGAGATATCGATGAGGACATCATAAAAGAGTTCAACTCGAATTCGACCGGACACATACTTGCGGTGAGCGGACTTCATATGGGTTTTCTGTACGCACTGCTGAGAACTCTTTCCGGCCGCAGAAGGACAGCAGGCATATCCGCTGCCGTAATAGCCGTGATGATGATATATGGAGGGATGACTCTGTGGAGTCCTGCAACAGTGAGAGCATGCATGGTGATGAGCCTGAGCATACTTTCGCTGCATTTCAGAAGACCCTTTGACCTTCTCACATCCGTCAGTCTTGCTGCTATGATGATACTCGTCATGAATCCCTATCAGCTTTTCGATACGGGATTCAGGATGTCCTTTCTGGCTATGTCAGGCATAGCATTCCTCACAAAACCGGTATCATCGGCTGCAGGAGAAGGTCTCGGGATGATGATCGCTGTGCAGGCCGGCACGATGCCTGTTACGGCTTACAGCTTTTGCCGCATCAATCCGCTTGCCGTTTTTATAAACATACCTGTGATATTTCTTGCTTCGGTCCTTGTGCCGCTGTGCCTGCTGCTTCTTATGTGCGGACTGTTTTCCGGCACATACCCCGAAGCAGGGATAAGCCTGTCGCAGCTAATGGCATATGCTGTCATGGAGATAAACCATCTTCTGACATTTGACGGAGGTTTTTCGTACAATGTCGCCGGTTTCGGCGCTTCTGCAGCTATTGCGGTATACGCTGCCCTGTTCGGCCTTTCTTCTGAATGGACCAGAGTTAAGATAATAAGAAAAGATAAAAAAGATATGATCAGAAATGCTGCAATTCTGATCATGCCTCTCATAATGCTGGTGCCATGCCTTTATGACAGTTTTTACGACGATGAGGTGGTTTTCGTTTCAGTCGGTCAGGGTGACTGCACACATGTAAAGGCAGCAGGACGCGATATACTGATAGACGGAGGCGGGCGAGAGGACTTCAATACGGGAGAACGAGTGCTGATGCCCTACCTGCTGCGCGAAGGATGCGATGCACTGGATATCGCCCTCGTCACTCATCTCCACGAAGATCATTACAGAGGGATCTGTGAACTGGCCGAAGTATTCCCCGTAGGCCTGGCAGGGATACCGTCGGACTACGCTGACGTGATAGAAGGCGGGACGGGTCCTTTCGGACCGGACAGGATATTTACGGTAGGTCCTGGCACGAAAATAGGACTGACAAAAGATATATTTATCGAAACAGTGTGGCCAGTCAGGTCTTCATCAAAACCGGTGAGCGCTGACGACCCGAACGAACATAATTGCGTTTATATCATCAACTGCAAAGGCATAAGGATAATGGTGACAGGAGATCTTCTGGAAGAAGACGAATATGAGATGCTGTCATACTACAGAAAAAGGGGCAGAGAAGACGCTCTCAGATGCGATGTCCTGAAGGTCGCGCATCACGGAAGCAGGACAAGCTCGTCAGAGGAATTCCTGGATGCCGTATCGCCGTCGGTTGCAGTGATCCAGGCGGGAAGGAACAACATATACGGACATCCTCACCGCCAGACTCTTGACCGCCTTGAAGAAAGAGGGATCACTGTCTACAGAACGGATCTGAACGGAACGGTCGGGATAGATATTCGAAGAAACAGACTGAAAGTCGATGTGATGCATCCTTCCGGTTGATGCTGAGAATCTTGAGAGATATGAATGCAATGTGTTAAAATACAATGATGGAAAAACGGGATAAGAATCGATCCGTATCCGGGAGAAACTGATGGCCTACAGGGATTTTGCAAATGACAGACAAAAGGGCATACTGAAAGATGTGCTGATGTTCTACGGAGCAGAGGATTACCTTATAAACTGGGCTGTCGATAAGATCATCTCAGACAATGTTGAAGAAGAAAACCGTGATATCGATGTAAGGTACATGGACGGCGAGACCGTAAGCGCCTATGACATCATGGCCGAGGCAAGAGCTTTTTCGATGTTTTCACCGAAAAGGGTAGTCATCGTCAGAAACTACCTGCCGCTTTACAGGAAAGCTGCCGACGCAGGAGCGGAGGAACTCCTCGAATTTGCCGGGAGCATGCTCGGCTCTGCGTCAGTAGTTTTCTGCGTAGAGAGCAGATTCAGCGGTGATATCACTTCATATGGGAAAAAGATGATAAAAGCATGCGGCTCATATGAATTTCCCAGACTCGAAAGAGCCGATCTGAAAGCATTCATAACCAAGCGCGTGCACACGGCTTCCAAGATGATCGCCCGGCGTGAACTGGAGCATATGATAGACGTGAGCGGCTATTACAACAAAAACAGCGCTTACGATCTCTCTCAGCTCGACAGAGATATCGCAAAGATCACCGGAGCCTGCGCCGGTGACGATATATCCGCGGCTCTCATCGAAGACATACTAATAGGTGACAGCGACAGATTCGTTTTCAATCTCGTGGATGCTCTTACTGCAGGCAACAGAGACAGATCCCTTTCGATAGCAGAAGCCATCATCAGGGATGATGACGGAGCAATGGCGGTGCTTGCGCTGCTGACGAAGCAGTTCGAGATCATGTATGACGCTATCGAACTGTCGGAAGCCGGATTCAGCATACCTGCTATGGCAAAGAAAACAGGGATCAACGAGTTCAGGTTCAAACGGGCCTACAGCGCGGCCGGCAGATACAGCAGGCGCCGCATAAAAAAGATACTTACAGACCTATACGATACTGACAGGGACATCAAAAGAGGAGATATGGATAAAGACACCGCTCTCGAACTCATCGCTGTGTCTGCATGTCCGTAAAAGCGGCAACAGTCATGAACGAAAATAAAGAAACAAAAACTGTGAAAAAGTATAACAGCCCGGTGGCGTATATACCGATAGTCGCGGGAATACTCCTCAACTATCTGGGATCCAAGATCGCTGCAGCCAGCGGATTGCCTGTATATATCGATAATATAGGAACTGTCGCTGCGGCCGTGCTGGGCGGATATCTGCCCGGAATCATAACGGGCGTTGTAAACAATATCATCAACTACGCTCTGGATACTGTCTCCATTTATTATGCGTCCATAAGCGCGCTTATAGCCGTTGCCGCGGCTTATGTTTACCGCGGAGTGCGAAAGGGCAGCTTGCTGATGATGATAAAGCTGATCCTGCTTGCTGCTTTCATCGGCGGCATACTCGGCGGCATAATCACATGGTTCCTCAGCGGGCCTGCAACGGACGGCATCAACGGAGATATATACAACTGGTTCATGCAGCATATCGGACTTGGGAGCTTCTACTCGCATGAATTTGCTTCGTTCCTGATCGATCTTGCTGACAAGGCCGTGACCATAGTGATCGCTCTTCTGATCATCAAGCTTGTTCCTGACAAGTACAGGTCGAAGA
>JAFRFA010000056.1:0-2250 GCA_017434585.1 Mogibacterium sp.
GATATATCTCACAGGCGACCTCGGCCGCATCGGCGAGGACGGCGAACTGTACTTCCACGGAAGGAAGGACAGGCAGATCAAGCACATGGGCCATCGCGTCGAGCTTGCAGAAGTCGAAGCTTACGCGCTCAGCATAGACGGCATCACGGAGTGCGCTTCGCTCTACGACAAGGGCCGCGAGCTGATCTACCTCTTCTATGCGGGTGACGCGACCGCAAAGGACATAACCCTCAGCTTCAGAGCGGACATGCCGGCCTTCATGGTACCGCGCAAGCTCGTCAGCCTCGACGAGATGCCGCACCTGCCGAACGGCAAGATCGCAATGAGCGAGCTGAAAGAAATGATGAAAAAATAACTGCCATGCGGCAGCTTGATACAGAAAGGAAACTATATTATGGAACAGTTGATGGAGATCCTTGAAGAACTCAGACCTGATGTGGATTTCGCTAACGAGAAGGCACTCGTAACAGACGGCATTCTCGATTCGTTCGACATCATATCTCTGGTCAGCACTCTGAACGACGAGTTCGACATCACGATCAGACCGGCCAACCTCGTACCGGAGAACTTCAACTCCGCAGAGGCTATGTACGCCCTGATCGAGAAGCTTCAGGACGAGGAGTAACATCTTGCTCAACGAACTCAGACAGGCAGCCAGGGAAGTCTCTTCCCCTGCATACATCTTCTCGGCCGGAGCCTTTGCCGGAAGGGCAAGGATGGTGAAAGAGGCATTCGGAGAAGACACCGACATTTGCTATTCTATAAAGGCAAATCCGTTTTTGCTTGCCGTTTTGCCTGAGGAATTCTCGAAGATAGAGGTATGCAGCCCGGGCGAGCTCGAGATATGCAAAGCTCTTAAGATCGACCCTCTGAAGATCATATTCAGCGGCGTCAACAAATCGCAGGCCGAGGTGGATACCGCGGTGGATTACGGCGTCAGGATACTTACGGCCGAAAGCGAGAATCACCTGAGATACATCAGCAATGCTGCATCAGAGCGCGGCATTACCGCCGAGGTGCTGGTCCGCCTTTCATGCGAGAGCCAGTTCGGCATGGACAGAAGCGATGTGAAAAGGCTCATCGCAGGCAGGGCGTCGTACCCGGGAACAGAGATAAAAGGCATCCACTACTTCACGGGCACACAGAAGACGAGGCCGAAGGAGATCATCAAAGAGACCGCGCGTCTCAACAAGTTCCTCGATGAGCTCGATGAGGAGCTCGCCTTCAGGCCTGAGCGAATCGAGTACGGCACGGGCCTTGCGGTCGATTACTTCGCAGCCGACGCGAACGAGAAGGAACAGGCCCGGCTCGATGAGATCTCGGGATGCATCAGGGAGCTCTCGCAGAGAGTCCGTCTCACGGTCGAGATGGGCAGGTTCTTTGCTGCTCCGTGCGGATGGCTCGTCAACACCGTTGTCGACACCAAGTTCAATGACGGAGCACACTATGCCATACTGGACGGAGGCCTGCACCAGATGAAATACGACGGACAGATACAGGGCATGCAGATCCCTGTGATCACACATATCGGAAGTGGCGGCACTGCGGACGCAAATGAAGAGAAGTGGACGCTCTGCGGCAGCCTCTGCACGACGGCCGATGTCATCGCGAGGGGAGCCTCATTCACGGACCTCAGAGAAGGCGACCGCATCGTCTTCCACCGGACGGGCGCCTACTCCGTGTACGAGGGTTTTTCGATGTTCCTTTCGAGAGACCTTCCTTCGATCTATATGCTGGACAAAGACAATAATCTCAGACTGATGAGGAGCCGCATCGAGACGGCCCGCTTCAACATGGCGGAGGATCTTACAGAATGGCTCTGACATCACTTCCGTTTGCATTATTCGCCGTCATCACAGGCATCATATACTTCGCACTCCCGAAGAAGGAGCACCGCTGGGTGGTGCTTCTTATCGCGAGCTGCTTTTTTTATGTATACAACAGTTTTCAGTACACCGCCTTCATACTGATCACCATCGCAACGATATATCTGGCCGCGAATAAGATGGCCGGCATATCCAAAGAAACGAAGGCAGAGGTCAAAGCACACAAGGCCGAATGGTCGAAGGAAGAAAAGAAGGCTTTCAAGGAGGCAGCACAGAAAAAAAAGAAGCAGATCCTCGCTGCGACCCTGCTTCTGAACTTCGGCATACTCTTCCTTCTGAAGTATTTCAACTTCCTCTCGGGCAGCATCGCCCAGATACTCGGAGGGAGTCCGGACGACGCTCCGCAGATACATCTGCTGCTGCC
>JAFRFA010000057.1:0-15994 GCA_017434585.1 Mogibacterium sp.
AAAGCGTTTCTGAAGTGCACGAAGATTGCTGCTGCCGCCGCGGTGATGACCGCAGCGCTCCTTTTGTGCGCATGTGCGAAAGGAGACGATGATATCACTTCGCTCGATCAGCTCGATGAAAAGGGAAATGTCGTCGCGATAGCCACCAGCACTCCGGAAGCGAACAAGGTGATGAAGGAGTTCAAACAGGCGGAGTTCGTGTCGTACACGGACATATTCCCGGCGTATCAGGAGGTCTCGACCGGCAAGGTAGACGCGTGCATCTCGCAGCGCATCCAGATGGAGAGGGCCATCGAGCACGGCGTGTCGGGAGTGCGCATCCTGGATGAAACTTACTGCGATAATACCGTTGCCATAGCGGTATCGCGTAAAACAGAGATACCGGACCTCAGGGACAAGATCAATCAGTTCCTTAATGAGAAGAAAGAAGACGGAACTCTCGACGATATGTATCAGCGCTGGGCGGTCGATGAGAACTACGTAATGCCTGATATCCCGCCGGCAGAGGATCCTCAGTACGCCGTCACGGTTGCTACGACGGGGACGATAGAACCCTGGTCCTTCTATGCCGGGACCGGTCTGTCCGGATACGATATAGAGCTGGCAAAGCGCTTCGCCTCATGGCTCGGGGCGGGCCTGCAGCTGAAGGTATATGATTTCGGAGGTGTTATATCCGCAGCGCAGTCAGGCGACGCGGACTGCGTGATGTCGAATCTCTACTACATGCCTGAGTACGAGGAGGCTCTGGATTTTTCGGATCCCATAATGACCGTCGAGGTAACCGCAATGGTAAAGGATCATGGTTCCGCGAAGAACGAGGAAGGCTTTCTGCCGTATATAAAGAACAGTTTCAAAAGGACATTTCTGGCCGAGGACAGATGGCAGCTCTTCGTGTCAGGCGCCGTGACCACTCTCATCATAACGGCAGCGTCGATAGTGCTTGGCGCTCTGCTGGGCTTCATCCTTTACAATATGAGCCGCAGCGGCGGACGGGCGGCTGACGCGCTGACCCGCTTCACTGTATGGCTTGTACAGGGAATGCCGGCGGTCGTGCTGCTGATGCTGCTGTATTACGTGGTGTTCGGAAGCGTTACGATACCGGGGACGGTAGTGTCGGTGATGGGATTCACACTCATATTCGGCGCGACGGTATATCAAAGGCTAAAAGAGGGCATAGCTGCCATCGACATCGGACAGACAAGAGCTGCATATGCCCTGGGCTATTCGGACCGCAAGGCGTTTTTCAGGATAGTGCTGCCGCAGGCGATGCCTTTCATACTCGTTCCGCTAAGGGGAGACATGGGAGCTCTGCTCAGGGCGACCGCAGTAGTAGGATATATTGCGGTGCAGGATCTGACCAAGATGGCGGACATAGTGCGGAGCCGTACTTACGATGCGCTCTTCCCGCTGATATCCATAGCGGTGATCTACTTCATCCTTGAAGCGGTGCTCAACCTCATCGCGGACAGGGTGGAGCCGATGGTCGACCCGAAGAGGCGAAAACGCGAAGACATACTGAAGGGGGTGAAGCGCAGATGATCGAGCTTGTACACCTTGAAAAGAAGTATGAGAACGCGGTGCCTCTCAGAGATGTGAACGCCGTCATAAACGACGGCGATGTCATAGCGGTCATAGGACCGTCCGGCACCGGCAAGTCCACTCTTCTGTACTGCATGAACATGCTTGAGCGTCCGACCGGGGGAAAGATCATTCTGGACGGAGAGGACATCACGGCCCCGGGGAAGGACCTTACTCAGGTCCGGCGAAGGATGGGCATGGTATTCCAGCAGTTCAACCTCTTCTCACACCTCACGGTGATAGAGAATATGATGATCGCTCAGATGGATATCCTCGGGAGATCGGAACAGGAAGCCTACGATACGGCTATGAAGCATCTTATCAGAGTGGGCCTTGAGGGAAGCGAGCTGCAATATCCGGATGAACTGTCCGGAGGGCAGCAGCAGAGGGCGGCGATTGCACGCACCCTGGCGATGGATCCCGAAGTGATACTGCTCGACGAGCCTACGAGCGCTCTCGATCCGGCCAACGTGGCGGAGGTCCAGGCTGTCATAAGAGATCTCGCAGGCAGCGGCAGGACTATGATGATAGTGACACACGGGATGGATTTCGCCAGATCCATATCCAACCGGGTCTTCTACATGGATCAGGGAGTGATATACGAGGACGGGACTCCGGAGCAGATATTCGACGATCCTCAGAAAGAGCTCACGAAGAGATTCATCCATAATCTCAAAGTGCTCGAACTGCACATCGCGGACGTCAGGACCGACTTTGAGAATATAGACAGCGAGCTCGACCGCTGGAGCCTCAAGAACAACATCCCGATGAACGTGAAGTACCGCATAAGGCTGGCGATAGAGGAGATAGGACAGCAGATGCTGCCGCACACCGGCGTATTGCCGGCGCATATCATAGCCGAGTACTCCAGGGAGGACGGTAAGGCGACAGTAGAGATATCATACAGCGGGAGGCGCTTCGACCCCGCTGATACGGACAACAGGATGTCATACGAAATGCTGAAGAAGTCGGTGCGTGACATCAGCTATTCATACGATCCTGATGCGGAGATACCGAATACAGTTACAGTGCTGATCTAAGAAGGAAAAAACGATGAGAAAAACCAAGATAGTATGCACCATGGGACCAAAGGAGTCGGATGATTCCATACTCAATGAACTGGTAAAGGAGATGGATGTTGCCAGGTTCAACTTCTCGCACGGAACCCACGAGAGCCAGCTCGATATGCTCAAAAGGGTGCGCAGGGCCGCGAAAGCCGCCGGAAGACCGATAGCGATGCTGCTTGACACCAAGGGCCCTGAGATAAGAACGGGCCTGCTCAAAGGACACAGCCCGGTCATGCTTGAAAAAGGAAGCTGCGTCACCCTGACACCGATGTACGGAAACACGGATGCAGAAGGCGATGCCTCCCTCATATATACAACGTACGAAGGTCTGGCGGATGACGTAGCCGAGGGAGGAACCATACTTGTGGATGACGGCACGATCGAACTGAAGGCCGGTGAGATCAAAGGAAGTGACGTGCTGTGCACGGTCGTTACCGGAGGCATGCTGGACGAGCGCAAGGGGATCAATCTGCCGGGCGTCAGCGTCGGCCTGCCGGATCTTACGGACAAGGATATCGAGGACATAGCCTTCGGACTTGAAAACGGCTTCGACTTCATCGCGGCCTCGTTTGTAAGAAATGCCGGGACCATCCGCCGGATAAGAGAGATCATAGAGGAGGCCGGCTCAAAAGCGAAGATAATCGCGAAGATAGAATCCCGCGAGGGCATAGACAATCTCGACGAGATAATAGAGGCGGCGGACGGCATCATGGTGGCAAGAGGAGACCTCGGCGTAGAGGTGGAGCCGAAGATGATCCCGCAGCTGCAGCGCGAGATGATAGACAAGGCCAACTCCGGGGGGAAGATCGTCATAACGGCTACCCAGATGCTCGACTCCATGATAAGGAATCCGCGCCCGACAAGGGCTGAGGTGAACGATGTCGCTAACGCGGTATACGAAGGATCGGACGCAGTGATGCTCTCGGGAGAGACTGCGAGCGGGGAATACCCTGTCGAGGCCCTTGCGATGATGGTCTCAATAACGGAGTATACTGAGCAGTTCGCGGATCATCTCAGGGCTATGGACCGGGCGTCCGCTGCGATCTCAGACACTACCTGCGCTGCTGCAGTCACCGCAGCGGAGAGGCTCAGCGCAAGGGCGATCGTCGCGCCTACATCTTCGGGAAGCACAGCGCTGTCGGTGTCGAAATACCGGCCGGGATCCGACATCTTCGCGTTCTCGCCTGACCCTGCCGTCGTAAGGCAGATGATGCTTCTCTGGGGTGTAAGGCCGCATCTCGCTGACAGGGCCGAGTCTACAGATGAGCTGATGGAGGACTGCCTCGAGATAATAAAGGATACCGGCGTTGCTGCAGAAGGTGACATCCTCGTCTTCGTGGCGGGCCTTGTATCCGGCAGACGGAGCTACCAGAGATCGGAGACCAATTCGATGAGGATAATAAAGCTGTGAGATCCGGATGATCGCACTTGAATTATTGAAAGTGATAAAGCATAATCATAGGGTAACAATAGGTAACAGAGAGTATTATGGAAGGAGAAATACAATGAATAACAGAAAACACATGAGAGCTGTACTCATGCTCTCGCTGTGCTTCATGCTGACGCTCTGTCTGGCGGGATGCATACAGATACAGCAGCCTGCGCAGGAGCAGAGCACAGATACACAGACTGAACAGCCTGCATCCAACGACAGCACTGCGGCGCCTGCGTCCAATAATGATACAGCCGCACCTGCGAACGACGCGAACGGGGATTATATCGGAGAGGACAAGGCTCTTGAGATAGGTCTCGCAGATGCCGGACTGTCAAAGGATCAGGTAAGCAACGCATACGCGCACCTTGACTATGATGATGACCGCGGCAGATACGAGTATGAAGTCAATTTCCACCAGGGAACGACAGAATACGACTACGATGTAGATGCCATAACAGGTGAGATCACAGACAAGGACATCGATTACAACGATGACTGATGACAGGTAAGGAAAGAAGGGAACGATGAGAAGTAAAACAAGATCACTTATAACGATCTTGTACCTGCTTGCCATGCTGGTCTGTGCATGCAGCATCACGGCTTTCGGCGAGGACAGAGGTGTGGAAGTCGTAGCCAACCAGGGGGAGCAAAAGACGGTCACGGAGAGCTCCGGAGTCAAAACCGACAGCGCTGATGCCGTTACCGTAAAGGCGAACGGAGAAGGCTCGGACGCATCTGCTGTGATCGGCGGCGATGTTGAATCAGATAAAGGCCACGGACTCGTGATCGAAGCGGACCAGGGCAAAGCAGCAGCGGTCATAAACGGCCAGATCGAGACCGAAAATCAGGAAGGCATCGAAGCCAAGGCGGATAACGGCGGAACGATAAATGTCAAAGTCGACGGAGACGTGGAATCGGATGGAGACGCCTCTATCGACGCGGAGGCAATAAACGGATCGAAGATCAGCATCGTTGTAGGCAGTGAAGCTGAAGGCAAGGAAGAAGGTCTTGATCTGAAGGTGTCCGGAGGAAGCAGTATCGATGTCGTGGTAAAGGACAAGATCGAAGGCGATAAGGCAGGCATCGTGACCAACGCCTGCACACCGGACTGCGACGGAACGGTCAACGTAACAGCCTGGAAAATCGTTGTCAGAAAGGACGGCGGGGGCAAGGAGTTCGTTGCGCTCGACCATAACAACGCCATAAACAGTGCCTTCGAAAAGACCATAAAATACATCATCAGGATAAAGAATCCGGAATATATCAGTCTCCCGGGACTCGAAAAGGGAGAGTACGGCTATACTGCTTATGAAGGCGATACGGTAAAGGTCAGGATAAACATACCGGACGGCTACGAACTTGAGCATGCATACTGGGATGACGACGAGGAGCTCGAGCTCATCAAGGGCGATGACGGATTCTGGTACGTCAGGATCCCTAAGGGAGGCGGAGTCACCCTTTCGGTAGAACTCGACGATGACGATGATGACGATGAAGACAGCGGCGAAGGCTACAGGGCAGCATCTCCGAATACAGGAGATAAGGAAGACCTTATTATGTGGTCTGTGGTAATGCTTGCTGCTGTGGCTCTTCTGGCCGGCATGATCAGAAAAAGAGCGCTGAACAGGTAATTTATTGACAAATCTATAAGAAGCGTATAGTATAAGGCGGCGGTGAAAACTGCCGCCTTTTATACTTTTTCACTTCGCACCGGCTGTACAGTTCAGCCCGCGCGTCACTATGGGGGCGTAAAGGTTTCGACAGGTGTGTGGAACGAAGATAAGCGAGCCGTGGCGGTGATCCACGCTAAAAGTACCCGTTTAAAAGAAACGCTAAAACTTCAAACAACTTCGCACTGGCTGCATAGTTCAGCCCCGCGCGTCGGCCTCAGGTCACCTGCAGCCTGAGAACCCGGCGTCATCAATGCAGGGACCTCTTGCGTGAGTGCCCGGTAGCGTAAGAGTATCCACGGGATAGCAAACCCCAAGTCTGCCGCATCGGCGAGGGGCGAGTGAAACAACAGCGATCGGCTGCGCTCGGAGAAAGTTTTCCGGAAATGCTCTTGGACGTGGGTTCGACTCCCACCGCTTCCACCACAAAACGGGCTTCAGAGAGAAATCTCTGGAGCTCTTTGTTTTCAACGGATCGCGCAGATTCCAGGCGATACGGCGATTTTGCCTGATTCCGCAGAAACCCACTCATACCTGTTCATACCTACCCGGATAGAGGATTTTTGGCCGGAATGGTCTCAAAAATGGTCTCACCCGAAGTGCCGGAAATCGCAAAAAACGGCAAAAAAACGCAGGCATAATTGACAGACGTCCAAGTTTTGTTCAACGATAATCTAGGTAGAAAAGTGCTTGCACTTTTCTACACGGAGGCGCAGATCGCATAATTGTGAGCCATTGTACATTGCTGTAAACTGAAAACAAAAACGGTATGAAGGGAGGCGCACCATGTTCAAGCCTAAGTATAGATTCACATATGAAGAAGTAAGAATAATCGTCATGGCTCTTGTTGAGCTCAAGAACTCTCTCATAGCCGAGGGCCGCTACACCGACCCTGTGGACGAGCTCCTTATAAGGTTTCTTTAGTCATATACGGCGTTGCCGTAAGGACAGGAACCTTGATCTCCGGAGGCTAGGCTCCTACGATAACAAGTTCGTTGACTGATATACTGCCGACAAGGCAGCTACATAGATGCTCTGCATAATACGATGCAGGGCATTTTTGTTGCAGCCGATAGCTACGGCAGAAAGGAATTCAAAATGATCAAGCCAATCAAAAACGAGAAAAATAATTCAAAGAAGAACAGTAAGCCTGAGAAGGATACGGACGATGTCAGCATCTTCATGAGTCTGGACGAGATGGAACACGCTCCGGAAAATGCTCCGCAGTATGACTGTGATATGAGTCCGGAAGAGATACTCGCATCAGAAATCGTATTCTCGCTGGCAGGGAAGGCAGGCGAGAGCTTCACCAATGCTGTGGATGGCCTGAACCTTATATCCATCAAGCAGCTCATAGGCAGGCTGGAAAATGCAACGTCTAAGGACGCAGTGAGGATGCTGCAGGCGGTATTCCTTTCCAACGGGAAGAGAACTGATGCGGAGATGCTCGACCTGCTGGATATCTGTGAAGAGCACTATGAAGGCTCATACGATGAGTTCATGGACATGTTTTTCGAGACAGATGAGATCGACTGGTTTGCTGTAGAGCACTGGCTCGATTTCACGGAGCCTACAGATGGTATGAAGATAGTGAACGGGAGGTTGCTCGATGTCGAAGGTGATTGCAGTATGTAACCAGAAGGGAGGTGTCGGGAAGACGACCACAGCACTGAATCTCGGTGCGGGACTTGCCGCAAACGGCAGGAAAGTATTGCTTGTGGATGCGGATCCTCAGAGCGACCTGACCACATCTGCAGGGATCGATGCTGACAGCCTGGAGAAGTCGCTCGGCAGGCTCATGTATCTGGTAACGGAGGACTATAAGCCGATCGTGAGAGATACCATAATCCATCACAGTGAGGGCTTCGATGTGCTCCCGTCCAATCTGGAGCTCTCTTCAATGGAGACCAGGCTCGTAAATGCGATGAGCCGTGAGAAGGTGCTGGATAATCTCCTGAAGGAAGTGAAAAGCGATTACGATTATGTGCTCATCGACTGCATGCCTTCGCTTGGGATGCTCACAGTCAACGCGCTCACTGCCGCGGACAGCGTGATCATACCGGTGCAGGCGCAGTATCTTCCAGCAAAGGGGATGACTCAGCTGATGCGGAGCATAGATATGGTCAGGAACCATACGAATGAGGACCTGAAGATCGATGGGATCGTCATGACGCTTGTCGACGGGAGGACCAATCTGGCCAGGGATGTAATAAGCGCGATCAGGACGAATTACGGTATGAACATCCGGATATTCGATTCGCAGATCCCTGTAGGCATAAAGGCAGCCGAGGCAAGCAAGACGGGACAGAGTATATTTGCATATGACAAAGACAGCAAGCCGGCTAAGGCTTATGAGGCACTGACAAAGGAGGTGATCGCGGATGCCGAAAGAAACAGGAAACGAGATAAAGCTGCCGTCACTCGATGAGCTCTTTTCATCACAGGAGGAGAGGGATGACGCTAAGCTGAAGCGCATCCACGTGATCCCGATCAACGAGATCGATCCGTTCCCGGATCACCCCTTCAAGGTCAGAGACGATGAGGACATGATGAACCTCATCGAAAGTATCAGAGCTCAGGGAGTTCTCACCCCATGCATGGTCAGAAAGAAGAAGGACGGCAGGTATGAGCTCATCTCCGGGCACAGGCGTAAGCGTGCCTGCGAGCTGCTCGGCATGGACACTCTGCGTTGCGAGATAGTTGAGCTATCGAAGGAGCAGGCGACTATCCTGATGACTGAATCGAACTTTCAGAGATCCACTATCCTGCCGTCTGAGAAGGCGTTTGCATATAAGATGAGGCTCGACGCCATGAAGATGCTCGTCTCCAGAATGGTGGAAAACCAAAAGAAGGGGAGGAACTACGGCGGGGAGCCTGTCGGACCACAGCTTGAGAAAGCGAGAGAGCATCTCATCAATTCTTACGGATTGACTGAAGAGTATGCAGGAGCACTAGGTAACGCTGAGTCAAGGAGACACGATCATGACCAGGGTGCCCCAGTGGGGCACCTACCTAGTGGTATGAAATCGAGAGATGTTATAGCTGTGAATATGGGAGAAAGCAAATCCCAGATCCAGCGATATATCCGCCTCACCGAACTGATCCCGGAACTTCTTGACCTGGTCGATGAGGGCAAGATGGGTATCCGTCCGGCAGTCGAGCTTTCATATCTCGGACCCAGGCAGCGTGATGTGCTTGAAGCCATCGAGATGGAGCAGTGCACTCCGACGCATGAGCAGGCCAAGAGAATGAGAAAGCTCTACGAAGAACAGAAGCTCACGCCTGAATCGATTGAGGCGGTCATGATGGAGCAGAAGGGAAATCAGAAGGAACGGATAGTCCTGAGATCCGAAAGATTCAGCAGACTCTTTCCTCCGGACCTGCCTGCTTCGAAGCGCGAAGACTATGTGGCTGCCGCCATGGAATACTATGCAAGGCACAGGCAGAGGCAGCGCGACAGAGATGACGCCAGATAGCAAATCATGCGGCATGTGTCTATCGCATGAGGAGCATATTTTCCCGTCTCCTCCCCTGAAACCCCACCTCTCAGAACTACCTGTACTATCCGAAGAAGAATGGAGTATGCAGAGTATAGATAATTCAATATAGTATCAATAATCTGAATATATTAACAATAATCGCAATAATATGACATGGAATCAGAGCTCGTATCTGTAATGGATCCGGGCTCTTTTCTTATGCCCAAATTGCGGGAAAGGACGAGCTATGACGAATGACAAAGACAGAAAAGACAAGCCTGACGTGATCATGTGCACGGATGAGACAGGCATTCAGCTGTACCTCAGCGAGAAGGCAGCGAACAGGCTCTCGTGGATCCTCACAGGAGTCCTGATCCTGATCAGCATGCCGGTGTTCATCCTCGCATTCATGTCGATATGAAAAACGAGAAAGGAGAAACAACGCAATGACAGCAAAGAAACACAAAGGCGCGGTAAGGCGCCTGCTGAACATGACGCTTGCCCTGGTCATGTCGCTGGGTATGATCCTGCCGGCTGTGACGCAGGAAGCATGCGCCTTCAGCGGCAAGGTGGGCAGCAGCTACACCGTCCACTGGTACAAGGTCATGACCTACGGCCCGGGCGAGGGCGGCTACAGTAACGCAGCCAAGTGCGATCTTGGTGATGACCTCGGCAGCCGCTATTCGATCTGCGTGCAGCCGGACAAGTTAGCTCCGGTATGGTCGGGCGATCAAACCAAGACCGTCACAGTGGACAAGGTGATCACAGATGCGACGGATACCGGCAAATGGAACGCGATGAGAAATATCGTGTACTATTCCCCGACATATCCGGGCTTCAAGAAGAACATCGAGGGGATCAAGCAGTTCTACTACGGAGACGAGGAAAAGGACTTCGGCGTAGCACATTTGGCGCTGGCCTGGGTGTATGCCGGAAGGCCTGATGATCTTTCCACATTTGGAGGCACGCATGCTTCTGCCTGCGGAGATGTCTGGAAAAGGGCGAAGGCACTCGCCAATGCTCTCTATGACACCAATGCGGACTTTGACGAAGCAGTCCCTGACAGCTTCAAGATATTCATCTGCTATATGTCCGGGGTACAGGACATGGTGGTCGGATATCTGGAGGCGCCGGGATATCTCAACATGAAGAAGGTCTCAAACCGCACTGCGATCACAAACGGCAATACCTGCTATTCGATTGCAGGAGCAGTCTACACCGTCTATGACAAGAACGGAGCTGCAGCCGGTACACTCACTCTTGATGCGAACGGCAACAGCAACACGATAGAGCTGCCGGAAGGAAACTACACGGTCAAAGAGACCACGGCGCCTCCGGGCTATGCGAAGGACACCGGGACATATTCCGTCAAGGTCGTTTCAGAACAGACGACCTCCTTCACTGCAGCTGATGAGCCGATCACTGATCTGATCGATCTTATGCTCACCAAGAACCCTGTCGGGTATCCGCATGATCATGGAGAAGGCGATGCGACTCTGGCGGGTGCAGTATATGAATTCAAGTTCTATGGCGGACAGTACAGCACAGCCGCTCAGGCTGAGGCATCGAACAAGCTGCTCTCGACATGGAACCTCGTGACAGATGCCAACGGAAAGATCTTCGGACAGAATCCCGTTACAGCAGAAGGCTATCCAAGCGGAGCCTTCTACAGGGACAAGGACAATAAGATCTGCTATCCTCTCGGCACTTATGTGATCCGGGAGGTCAAAGCACCTGAAGGCTATCTTGTCAATGATGCAAAGCTGGTGGTGCATGTCACTGAGGATGGAACGGATAATCTTCATGTTAAGACCTACAACGAGGCCATCAAGGGAGATGACACCATAAAGCGCGGCGGAGTAAAGCTCGCCAAGATCGACAATGATCTCGATGAGGCATATGCCCAGGGAGATGCGACTCTGCAGGGTGCTGAGTTCACGATCTACAACCAGTCCATCAATTCCGTGATGGTAGGCGGCAAAGAGATCGCAAAGGGAGAGGCTGCAATGGTCATCTCGACCAATGCTGACGGCATCGCAACTACCGGCGCACATGATCTGCCTTACGGGTCCTATCTCGTCAAGGAGACAAAGCCTTCCAAAGGATATCTTCTCAACACAGAATGGAGCAGAGCCTTCAGGATCAGAGAGGACGGAGTCATAGTAGACCTTACTGAAGACAAGGTCAGAGAGGCAGTCATCAGAGGAGGGGTACAGATCATCAAGAGAGACAAGGAACTCCAGAAGTCCGAGCTTCTCGGCGGAGCCCATCTCGATGAGATCGTATTCACCATCAAGAATGTATCCGGCAGGGATGTAGTCGTCAGGAAGGACTTCGGTGATCCGTCCGTTAAAGTCAACTGGAAGAAGCTCGAATCCAAGAGTTCTCTTTTTGAGGACGGAACTGTAAAGAGAGTCCCTACCGGCAAGGATGTCGGCAAGATCGTCACTCACTGGAACGAAGAGAAGAAGGCATATACTGCCGAGACACTCGCAGATGACCTACCTTACGGAACCTACACTATTCGCGAGTCAAAGACGAATGAGTCCTACCAGAGGACAGACAAGACGGAGCACATGTTTACCATCAGAGAGGATGGAGTCGTCGTTGCTTATGACGACACACAGAACGAGATCGCTCTGACCTTCGATGACTATGTTTATCGCTCCGATGTCCAGGGCACAAAGATCGCTGACTCGACTTCCGAACGTTTCAGTTATGTGCCGTTCAAGATCATCTCTGTAACGAATGGCGAGACTCATGTAGTCGTAACGGATGCAAACGGATTCTTCTCCACAAAGGACAGAAGGTCTGCCGGTGACCTCGATGAGGATGAGGATGCTGACACTGCAAGAAAGCAGAACCCGTTCGATGATCTTCTCGAAGCGAAGGACATCAAAACTGCCGACCTCAGGGCAAGAAAGGATGACATCCTTCACGGAGTATGGTTCGGCACCGGCGAGTTCGGAAGCAAGGCTGCAATGAACAGCAGCTTCGGAGCCCTGCCGTTCGACGCATATATTCTCGAAGAGATGCCGTGCGAGCATAACGAGGGATATATCCTTCAGAAGTTCTACTTCACAGTAGATCAGAAGTCCCAGAACGGCTTCGTGGATCTTGAGACCATCACGGATGATGTTCCTGAGATAGGGACCACAGCATCCGTTAATGGCAAGAACACAGAGATCCGTCCGAACAAGGAGATCACGCTCATCGATGAGATCGAGTACAGGAACCTGAAGAAGGGCGAGACCTACACTGCAAAGGGCCGTCTCATGGACAAGGCTACAGGCGAGGTCTGCAAGGATTCTGCCGGCAATGACATCACAGCTGAGCAGGAATTCGTAGCAAGATCCTCCAACGGCAAGGTCAAAGTGACATTCACCTTCGACGGCAGCCTGCTTTACGGCAAGGATACCGTAGTCTTCGAGAAGGTGTTCGACTCTGCGGGCAGCATCGCTGCAAAGCACGAAGACATCGATGACGAGGGCCAGACGGTGACCTGGGAGCACATGCAGCCTGCGTACGAGATGTATAAGATCCGTACCACAAAGGCTCCGTCCAAGGGAGATAAATACGGTTTCTTCGCGCAGGACGAAGTTGAATACGAAGTCCATGTCGAGAACACTGGCAATATCGCCCTGACGATGGATGTGTCTGATCAGTTCACACAGAACCCTGAGTACTTCACGGTACCGAAGCTGAAAGACGTCAAATTCAGCGGTGAGGGCAAGTGGAACAACAAGGGAAAGGATGAGCATATCGCGAACATAACTCTTGAGCCGGGCGAGAAGGCAGTTGTGACATATACAGCAGTCGTAAGCGACAGCGCGAAGGAATACCTCGCAGCTGCTGCAAAGGACTCCGACTCCAAGGATGCCAAGGGCCACGACACAAATAAGGAATACCAGAAGAATAAGACCGACGATAAGGATGGCTACTGGAACACCGCAAAGTGTGACAATGTGACTTATCCGAATCCGGACAATCCTGACAAACCGAATACACTCGAGCCTAAGGACGATGTGGCCCAGACTCCGGTGCAGAAGCCTGAGATCGGTACTACACTCACAGGCGACAAGAAAGCCAAGGAGATAGATCCTTGCAAGGAGACCAAGCTCACCGACACGGTCGAATACACGGGGCTGGACCCATCCAAGTGGTATATCCTCGAAGGAACGCTGATGGTGAAGGATACAGGAGATCCGCTTGTGGAGCACGGTCATGAAGTCACTGTATTCAGCGAACCGTTCCAACCTAAGAAAAAGAATGGTAAAGTGAAGGTCACATTCACGATCGATACCACGAACCTCAAGGGCAAGGAGCTCGTAGCATTCGAGACTGCATACAGGCTCAACGGCTACAAGAAGGGAATGGATATTTCTGAGGTGACCATGACCAAGGTGGCCGAGCACAAGGACATCAAGGACGAGGGTCAGACCGTAAAGGTCAAGAACGGTCCGGTAGTCAGCCCGCCGCCTAAAACAGGCGACGACAACAGGCTGCGCTTCTTTGTTGTACTGTTCGGAGGAGCGCTTTCGGCTCTTACGGCCTATGCAGTGAGAGAAGGGATCAGATCCCTTAAGAGAAGAAAGGAAGAGATGGCGATACTCGTCTGATCACATGACGGGCATCGCAATAGCAGGCACAGGAGCGGCATCGTCAGGATCGCCGCTCCTTTTGCTATGAGACTGTAGGAGGGAACAGACAAAATGAACTACAACGAAAGGAAATTTAATATGGATATAGCTTCGGTCTGCGGACTCAGGGAAGCGGTCATAGCCGACTTCATCAGAGGCCTTCAGACTGCGAGCGAGGAAACGACATACAGGCACGGATACCTCTGGGTCAAATGCTCCCAGAAGGTGATGACAGTTCACATACCGTTCCTGACAGAGGACATGGTGCAGCATTCAGTCAGGAAGCTTGTGAAGAAAGGAATAATCAAGGTCGCAGTCCTTGACGAGGACAAGTTTGATCATACCTACTGGTATACCTTCACAGACTACGGTGAGGAACTGCTCGATGACGATACCTGCATCGTATGAAGGAACTGCCGGTAACGCCGGGCAGAAGAGTTTTATGCCCGGAGGACTGCAGATACCGCAGCAAGCTTGCACCCTTCTGCGGTTATTGCATGCCCGAGGTACTGAAGAAACTAGGTATGGAAAAAGCAAAGGAGGAGGACGATGGTAGCGGAAAAGGAAAAGAAGACGGGCCTGGACAGGTCCAAGATAAAGACGCTTGAGAAGCTGAGAGAGACCGGTTTTGATACGGCGGCCAAGATCAGGACGCTTGAAGCCAGGCAGATGCTGAAGCTCGGGCTTGCAAACGAAATGGGAAACATCTTTGACCTGCAGGATGCGATTAAGGCCAATCACAGCGAGCTCGCATGGCTTATGGATGGAGAAGATCCGAAGCCGGTGAAGAAGGAGGCACCGAAGAATGCAGATGATAACAGAAAACCAGCAGAAGCAGGACCAAAGCCTTTCGGTTTTGGTCATAACGGATCTTGAAGCACTCCGGGAGGTAGTTAACGAACTTCCTGACGGAAAGGTCCTCTCGATACCGCTCGAAGGGATGGTGATAGCCAATGGGCAGAAGACCGAATGATGAAAAAATCGAAGTGGTCAACATCCGCATGGTGAAGGAGCCGTCTTTGTACAGCACGGAGAAAATCAGGTCGCCTGAGGATGTTTACAGGGTGATTGCTAAAGAGCTCGCGACATATGACAGGGAGGTCTTTGCTGTCCTCAATCTCAAGACGAGCGGACAGCCGATCAATCTGAACATATGCAGCGTGGGCACGCTCGACGCTTCTGTGGTAAGTCCGAGAGAAGTGTTCAAGTCATGCATACTCTCGAACTCTGCAGCGTTTGTGGCACTCCACAATCACCCGTCGGGATCATTGTCTCCGAGCCAGGAGGACAAGGACGTGACGAGCAGACTGCTCGCATGCTCCGAACTTCTCGGGGTCAAGATGCTCGATCACATAATAATCGCCGGGGAGACTGGCGCCATGTACAGCTTCAAGAGCGAAGGATTGCTCGATCAACTCAGGCCGGTTCGCGCAACCTGGGAAAGATAAACAAACTATTACCCAATAACGAGAAAGGAGTCTTTTATGACAGACAACAGAAACAACGACGTTACTTTTGACATCATGGAACACATCGCTGTTCTCGATGAGGTCGGGGGCAGGGAAGAGAAGTGGACCAAGGAGATCAACGTGGTCGCATGGAACGGCGGCAAGCCGAAGATCGATGTGAGAGATTGGAACGGCTCGCACGACCGTATGAGCCGCGGCATCACCCTGACCGAGGAGCAGGCCATGAAGATGACCAAGGCTCTTGTGGACAGGTACAGGACCAGAGCCAATCAGGAGCACGCAGCCCCGGCTCCCATGAGAGACGACTACGCAAGGTAATGCTTCCTTCTGTCATAACGGCCATAACGGCGTTGCCGTAATGATGAAAGCATTGATCTGCGGAGGCAAGCTCCTCCGAAGGATGTCACAAAGCGGCACGCAAAGTGCCGCAGTACATTTCGAGAAACGCAACTTTAGTTTTTAAAGTTCATTTTATTTTCAGACAGTAGACTGTGAAGCACAGAATAACATAGTTGCTGCGGATGGTAGTTCGCAATATAAAACACTCCAAGAATCAGGAATGGAGGAATTCTTATACCCTCTTTTTGTGTCCAGTCCAATGGTTCACCAACTGCCGTTTCTATCTCCTGCTTATGAAGTTCAATGAAATTAAACAC
>JAFRFA010000058.1:0-3458 GCA_017434585.1 Mogibacterium sp.
CTGAAGTGCAGCTTTTCGAGCTGGGTGAATACGGCGCACGGATATGTGCCCCACCAGCACGGCCCCGCAATAACGATATTGTCGTAGTCATCTATGTCCTTCAGATACTCTTTAAGCTTCGGGCGCGCGCACATGCGCAGGTCCTCCTTGGCTGCCTCGGTGCACTCCATGTAGTCCGCGGGATAGTCCTTTACGGTCTGCAGTTCGAAAAGATCAGCCCCTACCGCGTCCCTGATGTATTCAGCGATCAGCTCGGTATTGCCCTTTTCGAGTTCCCTGAGTTCTCCGCGCACGTAGTTCTGCCCGCGGCGCGAATAGTAGATAACAAGCGTTCTTGACATTGTTTTCCTCCGGATCACTGCTCTGATGCGGCTGTCTGCCGCCCGCCGATTCTTTTTCACGCAATATTGTATCACAGAGGGGAGACATCTTCACTTCCGTATCATTTAGTTTATGTGTATGAAAAAGAAGAATGATGCTATACTTTTCTTATCTGAAAACCGTAGTGCAGAACTGTAATGAGAGGTGGAGATATGCTCAACAAATTCTGTAGGATACCGCTTTATGAGCTTACAAGAAAACTGGCCAATGTAGCCATGGGCGTTGAAAAAGCCGACACGGTCATCAGGAACGCAAAGCTGGTGAACGTATGCACCTGCGAGATCCAGGAGGGCATCGATGTCGCGATCGCCGGAGGCAGGATCGCGCTTGTCGGCGATGCGCTGCACTGCATCGGCGACGACACGAAGGTCATCGATGCCTGCGGTCATTACATCGCTCCGGGCTTCATGGATGCCCATATCCATGTCGAATCCGCGATGATAAGTGTCGGCGAATACGCGAGGGCCGTAGTGCCGCACGGCACTACCGGCATCTTCATGGATCCGCACGAGATATGCAATGTATGCGGACCTGAAGGAGTAAAAGCAATGATAGACGACGCGAAGAGGTCTCCTCTCAAGGCCATGGCGAACGTCCCTTCCTGCGTTCCTGCTGTAGCGGGCTTTGAAGATACGGGTTCTCACATCGGTCCTGAAGAAGTCCGGGAGATGATGACCTGGGACGGGATCATGGGTCTCGGCGAGATGATGAATTTCCCGGGCGTTATGAATGCCGACCCGCAGGTCCACGGCGAGCTCGCAGAGACCTTAAAGGCAGATCAGGTCATCACCGGCCACTTTTCCATACCGGAAACAGGTCCGGGGCTCAACGCTTACATCGCATCGGGCGTCAGATGCTGCCACGAATCGACGCGCGCAGAGGACGTGCTCGAGAAGATGCGTCACGGGATGTACGCCCTGATGCGCTACGGCAGCGCATGGCATGATATGCCTGTTATAATACGTGCGATACTCGACAACGATGTAGAAGACCGCTTCGCCTGCCTGATCTCGGATGACACTCATCCTGACACGCTGGTCAGCGAGGGCCATCTCGACTACATCATGCGCCTCGCGATAAAAGAGGGGCTCGACCCGATAAAGGCGATACAGTACGTCACGATCAATCCGGCGACATGCTTCAGGATGGATCATGAGCTTGGCAGCATCACTCCGGGCAAGTGCGCCGACATCGTCTTCTTCAGCGACCTGAATGACATACGCATCACACGCACTATGATCGACGGCGAAGTCGTTGCCGAGAACGGAAGGATGACCTGGGATGTCGGCAAGGCTGCATTCCCTGATTTCGTATACGACACCATGCATGTCGGTGAGGCCATCACAGCGGACAGCTTCAGGGTCAAAGCCCCTGAAGGTGCATCCGGAAGCGTGAAGACCCGCGTGATCGAGATCATCCCGAACCGCGTCGGCGATCATGAGCGTATCATTGATCTGAAAATCAAAGACGGCTGCGTTCCTGCTGACCCGGACAGCGACATAATGAAACTGGCTGTATTCGAACGCCACCACGCGACAGGAACAAAAGGACTTGGTTTCCTGAAGGGCTTCGGATTCAAAAAAGGAGCGATGGCACAGACTGTCGCGCACGATGCCCATAACCTTCTCGTAGCAGGAACGAACGATGAAGACATGGCTCTAGCAGCCAACACTCTCATAGAATGCGGAGGCGGTCTCTGCGCTGTCGCTGACGGCAAAGTGCTCGCCCTCGTCCCGCTCCCGATCGCAGGTCTCATGAGCGATCTTCCGGCCGAAGAAGTAGCGGAGCTGATCGCAAAGCTCGACGCTGCCTGGAAGGAGATGGGCTGCGTTATCAACTCGCCGTACATGACGATGGCTCTGATGGCTCTCGCCTGCCTGCCGGAGCTGAGGCTCACCAACCGCGGCCTCGTGGACTGCAGGACATTCGAGTTCGTCGACCTCTTCGTCTGATGAGTCGGCCTGCAGACTATACAGCCGCAAAAAGAGATGCACAGGATGACCGTTTTGCCATTCTGTGCATCTTATTATTTGATTCCGCTCCGGCGTTATGTGGTAACGTCGATCCAGCACAGCGGATCCGAGAGGTTTTCGAGTTCCCGGACCGTCAGTTCGACTACTGAGTCCTCGCCTCCGATGCCCGGGAAGACGGTCTCATCCTTATGCTTCATGATCGACATGTCGAGGTACAGCTTCGCAGTGTCTTTAAGGCAGAAAGGGTTGATCGTCCCGGCGATGTGGCCGGTCAGTTCTTCTGTCTGCTCCGGCGGCAGCATCGTGGGCCTGAAGCCGAGTACATTTTTGAACTTTCCGTTATTGACGCGGGAACGGCCCGACGCGATCACGACAACAGCGGTGCCGCCCCTTCCCTTGAAGGCAAGACCCTTGCATATCCTGTCAACATCAACGTCAAGGGCGAGTGCTGTGCTCTCAGCTGTGATATCCGAATTTCTGAAGTCGATTATCCTGTCCGAGTAGCCTTTTGACGCGAGATATTCCCTTCCCCTTTTCTCAGCTTCGTTCATATCTCTGCATCAGCCGATCCAGTGGATCTCTCCGATGAACGGCAGCGGTTCCATGCTGCCCGATGCCGCGCGGGCTATTCCCATGATATCCATGACGAACACTCCGACTCCGATCACAAGACCGGCAATGTTACCGATGATCGGGATGATGTTGAGAGCGCCCGCAGCGATCCCGATGACATTCAGCACCAGTGCCTGGTTCATATGATGAGCCGTAAACCTGTCGGCCGGATCACGCACGATGAGAGCGATGAGGAATCCTACCCATGTGATATATGCTGCGATGGATGCAGCTTTTGAATTGCTGTTCATATTATTACTCCATTTCTTGCTTGTTTTGATACCGGACACTCCGGCTTTTCTTTTTTACCTGCTAATTCTACACATACGCACGGTCCGTTTCAACACCGCTGTGAAGTACTAAATCCGACAATTTTTGCACTCTTTTCGACATCAGCTCCACGGCACTTGTTCGAAAACGCTCTCAAAGCCTTGCGCTTACAGCGTTTCCCTGTTCTTTTTCGAAGTTTGACTTCTTTTGCGGCGTTTTGAC
>JAFRFA010000059.1:0-6307 GCA_017434585.1 Mogibacterium sp.
ATCTCCGGGCGGTTAGCGTCAGCCGGAAAGAGCTTCGCTCCGATGATCTCTCCCTTCATCAGCGGCTGCAGCGTGTCCGGAGCCTTGGTGATGTCGCTGCCGCCCGATGTCGCGAACAGCGCCACCTTCTTGCCCGTGAAGTCATAGCTCTTCACGAAGGTGCTTATGATGTTAGGCGCCGTGAAGTACCAGATCGGGAATCCGATCAGGATCAGTTCGTAGTCGCCGAAGTTCTCGACCTTGTTTTTGATCGGCACGTCCTTCTTACCGATCTTCTCTTTGTTGCACCTTGCGAGCGGATTGGTCCACCTTATATCCGCTTCTGTGTACGGCACTTCAGGCTCTATCCTGAAGAGGTCGCTCTCTGCAGCCTCCGCCACCCTCTGTGCAAGCGAAGCGGTATATCCGCCCGCGCTGAAAAATGCTGTCAATGTCTTCATAGTTCTTTGCCTTTCTCCTCCGCGTCCCTGCCCGTCGCGTCTTCACAGGCCGCTTTTTGCAGTGAAAGCGCATATAAATATATTGCGTTTTTTATCAGGATATTACGAATCTCGGGACGCCGTGGATCGTCTCTTAGTCTTTTCACTTCCTGTGGTATCTGTCCGCAGCGTCTGTTCGTATGCCCATCAGAAAAAAATGATTGCCGTCGAAGTCGAACGTCCCCAGGGTCTCCATGTGCGCTTTGTTGTTATGCGCGTTCTCAGACCTCTTATTGATCTGGTTGACGAAGGTCAGCATCACCGGATACCTGTCCCTGAACTGCTCAAGGCTTGCGAAGAACAGATCCTCGAAGGCTCCCGTCCCGCGGATCGATCTGTCCACGCACACCGGCCCATACTGATAGGACTCCTCAACGATAAGCTTTTTCCCGTCAAATTCATAGTCCGGTATTATGCTGATCATGTGCCTGAACATCGGCCATGCCGTCCAGAACTCCCACGGAGCCGCAAAACAGAAACCGAGCACTTCACCGGAAGGCCCGGCTATGATCATCACGCCGCGCTCTTTTTCGATCAGTTCAGTCAGCTGCCCGTCCGTGATCGCCGTCGTCACGAATCCGTCCGGACGGTCCTCGTCGGAGATCGTATCCCTGTGATATTTCTTCATGAGAGCCCTGATGCCCTCTATATCTCCGACCTCTGCAAGTCTTATCTGTGTCATCCCGGTCCCTCCTGCATTCCCTTTCAGTCTCCGTGCAATAAGTATACAACAGAGCGAAACATCCGCAGTTCATGGATCTCTGCGGATGGTCTAAAGCTCTGTATATATCATACCGTGTCTGCCGCGGTCGGAGCGCATCAGCGAGATGTGATCGACCGTCATGGATGCTCCGAAGAGCGAAGCCATCTCATCCTCCTGCATGCCTGTGAGCCTCCCGCCGGCCCTTCTCATGAGCGTAATATGAGGAGAGAATTTCTTCCTGTCGAACGGCACCCCCGCGTCCGAAAGAGCGCGTCTCAGCCTTCTGCTGACAGCCATGAGAGGCGGGCACTCATCGAGCCCGGCCCACCAGAGATCCCCGAAGGCACCGATGCCCCTGAGCCTGATCTCGAACGGCCGGATCTCCACGCTTTCGACAGCGCTCTTCACAAGTCCGGGATCGTCATACTCTCCTATGAAAGCCAGCGTCAGATGCATATTGTCCGGATGGGTCTCCCTGCCGCGCACGCCGTAAGTCCTCATGGCATCCTGGATGTCCATGAGCGCGTCCTTCATCTCTTCATTCAGATTCACAGCAATAAAGAGTCTCATCTGTTATCTGTCCTGCACCGCCCGCAGTCGCTGCAGCCGTTGCATATGAGTTTCATCGCGCACTCCCTGCAGTTGCCGCAGTAGTGCTTCACATAAAGCTGATCTTCGGGCACCGGAAGCCCCCAGGTGTCTGTGAGTTCGAACTCCATCGGCTTTCCCTGATAATTCATGCCCGACTTCAGCGCCTGGCTGGTCTGCAGGCGCTTGCCCTTGAGGACGTATCTTTTACCGTCCTTTATGAATACCGTGCCGGTCTCCATGAAGCAGAACGTTATGTCTCTTGCCTCGCACTCCTCTCTCAGGGACTTCACCCAGTCGAAGTCGCAGGGCCTTCTGCCTCCGTAATTCTCGCCGCCGCACACGACCTGCTCTATCTGACCGCTGTCGAGATACTCTCCCAGCTTCACCGGCCCAAGGATAGGCGCGACGTATATGCCCTTGTGTCTGAAGGGAAGCCCAAGCAGTACAGGCAGACGCTCGTCGGCCCTCTTCTGGTTCTCGACGGTCACGTTCAGGAATATGTTCTCCCATCCGTCTCCCCAGTCCGACGGCAGGCATTCCGCGATGCGCTCAGGCCGCTTTGTCACGAGGATGAATATCACATCGCTCCTGATGCGCATTATGTCCCACGCATCCGCGCGCCACTGGTCCGCCTCCTTCAGGAAGAAATCCGATGTCATGCAGACGCTGATCTTTTCGCCACTCTGTATCTTGTAGCGGCCCTTCCTGTCTTTTGACAGAGGATACCCGGCGTTCAGAGTAAGGTATATCTCCGAGCCGTCGTTGTCCCTCATGTCATCGAGGTAGTACATATAGCAGTTTTCGCAGCCTTCGCTGCACCTGACACACCCGTGCCACGGATTCCATATATCGTGCATGGCTTCCTACCGGATCAGATCATTCACTTTTTCTCTTTCTTGCGAAGACCATCCCAACTGTTCCGCCCAGTGCCGCGGCAAGAAGCGCGATCCATGCGCCGAGACGGTTTCCGTCTCCGGTCTTCACGCCCTTCTTTGAGGAGCCGCCTTTGTCACCGGAGTCTGAGCCGCCGCCATTGTCTGCCGCCTTCCATACAGCCTTGAATGTATGGTCTGCTGACACCTTGTACTTGTCTCCGGCATTGTATCTGGAGCCTTCCCAGTAATCGAAGGTGTATCCGTCTCTTGCCGGTTCCGGAAGAGTGATGATCGTTCCGTTTTCTACATCCATTGTTACGATACCGGTCATTCCCTCCCAGGTACCGCCGCTCAGATCATATGTGATGGTGTACTGCGTAACGACAGGTGCCTCAGCCGGGAACTGGACTTTCTTATATTTATCGCCCAGATCCCTGTCTGCATTGACCTCTATCGCGGTTTCTCCCGCAGTGCCGTCCTTGTCCGTCCAGGCTGTTCCGGCAATGGCGTTTTTCACGATGCCGCTGATGGCTCCGTACTTTCCGCCTACTGTGGTCACTCTGGCTCCCTCTTTGATATTTATGGCGCCTGTATTATCATTGACCCCAATGCCTGAATTATTGCTTCCTGAAGCATACAGCTCCGCGCCGCTGTTGATCGTGATATCACCGGAATCGAGGTAAATCCCTATTTCCGATCCCGAGGCAGTCAGTTTGCCGTTGACAGTAATATCATTACCGTTGCAGTCGACGCCGTCATCACCGCCGGTCACATTCAGAGTGCCGTTAAAAATAAGGTTTTTGTCTTTTGTATAGATCCCGCGGCTATCTTCGCCTGTAGCTGTTACTGTACTGGCCTTTGCTGCGTTGATGGTAAGGTCTTTATCCTGGCCTTCGTAGTATATAGCAGCGCCTGTCTTCTGATGCTCCTTATCCGCTGTGATGTTCGCACCGTCCAGCTTCAGAGTAACGGTTTCCGGGTCGTAGCTGACCTTGCCTTTGTTTTTCGTATCATCCCACAGCACATCATCCTGGTTCGCGTTTGTCACCTGTACGCCGCAGACCCAGAGAGGGTATCTGACAAGCGGTGCGGTCCTGGCCCACTTTTCATCGTGCTGCCAGTTGCCAGGGTCGGGAACGAGTTGAGCGGATGCCTCGTTTTCGCCGGCCATGACGAACACCTTATCACCGATCGTTAAAGCACCTGAGGTAAAGATCGCCTGGCCGCTGTCGTCGGCATTTGCTGTCACGGTGCCGTCGCTGATAGTCAATCTATTCGATGCTCTGATCCCGTATGTACCGCCATCAGCAGTAACGGTACCGCCAGTGATCTCCAGATTTTCCGCTGCTATACCGCCACCTGCACCGTCGGCTTTCACGTCACCGCCTTTGATCGAAATGCTGCCGTCCCTGCCGTCTATACCGTATTCTGCGTCCCCGAGGCCTTTGGCTGTAACCGCCCCGCCGACGACATTCAGGATCCCTGCGTTGGTTATGTAGATGCCGTTTAATCCCTCAGAGCGTAGCTTTCCCATGCCCTTTCCGTTGCTCTGGGCATAGACGGTAAATGTGCAGCCAGTGACCTCGATGCCGTTGTCGGTGGATCCGAAGCCTTCTACAGTCAGTTCCGCGCCATCGCACAGGACCAGTTTAGCATTGTCGTTTACAGTGAAAGGACCATCCAGCTCAACGCTGCCCATGACTACATTGACTTTGCTGCTCGTAAAACCAGTAGTACTGTTAGTGACCAGTACGTAATCTCTGGTTTCGACCCTGTCGCCATTCTCGTTTATATACCAGATGGTATCATCCGCATACGCCGTCTGACTCACTCCGAGCGCCGGCATCATCCCCATCATCAGTGCGAAGCTTAGCAGTATTCCCAAAAGCCTTTTCTTCATCATCATTTCTCTCCTGTTATCATCCGCAATGATCACTCACCTTTTCTCTTTCTTGCGTATACCATCCCCGCCGCTGCTGTCAGCTCTGCCGTGCCCGCAGCCAGTCCTTCTGCAAAAAACTTAATATCTGTTAAGTTTACCACATATATTGTAGGAAGTGTCAGATTAACAAAAAACAAAGCAGGCTTTTCAGCCTGCCTGCCGTTCATTCATACGCCCGTCCGGCCGTATCACAGCACGCCCGGGCGCATCACATATCGGTCTTCTCAAAGCGGTACTTCTGCTTCACCTGCGGGTACTTTTCGTGATCCGTTTCGCTCAGGAACATCTCGAGCGGGCGCACGTACATGCCGCCGTCTCCGTAGAGCGGCCGGTACACCATCATCTGCTCGCGGGTCTCGCTGTGGAGAGCCACGCCGACTATCTCGTACAGGTACATATCGCCTGCACGCTCCTCTTCGCTCAGCATCTCCCTTTTGAAGTGCTGCACTATGTCTCCGGGTCTGAATCTGTTTTCCATCACTGCCTCTTGTTCAGAGTATATCCGGCCACAGCTCCGACGATGCCGCCGAGTATGTGGGCCATGTTCGAGATATTGTCCTGTATGAACAGCCCCTCATATATCTGCTGTCCTATGTATATGAATGCGACAAGTATGACCGTCACAGGGATCTCTCCCTCTTTGAAGCCGGTGAACGATGTCATCATGATGAAGGCGAACACGACTCCGCTCGCGCCGCAGAGCGCTATATTCGGGAAGATGAGCCAGGTGACGAGTCCCGTCACCAGTCCGGTGATGAGTATGACCTCGATGATGGCCCTCGATCCGTATTTCTCTTCGAGCATCGGTCCGAGCAGGAGCAGGTACATCATGTTGCCGATGTAGTGGCTCCACCCCTGGTGGCCGAGCACGTGGGTGAAGAAGCGCACGTATGTGAGCGGCGATGCCAGAGACGAATGGTAGGTCATGAAAAGCAGGCGGTTGCTCACGCCCGCCGTTAGGTAATTGAGCACCATAGCGCCGAAGCTTATTATCACAAAACTCAGGACTACAGGCGAATTGAATGTTATGCGTCTTTTCTTCATAGTTTCTGTATAAGTCTATCCACTATTTCTATATCCGATGGCAGCCATTTGACTGAACGTATATCCTCTTTACCCAGCCACTTTGCGGCCTCATGCTCGACCAGTTCGATCTCATCCGATATCAGCCTGCACAGAAAGCACTGCATGATCATGTGGAACTCCGGGTAATCGTACTCGACCGTATAGAACAGGTCGCCGACCTTTATCTCTGCCCGGAGCTCTTCTCTTATCTCGCGGACGAGCGCTTCTTCAGGCGTCTCTCCGGCTTCGATCTTGCCGCCCGGGAACTCCCACCAGTCCTTGTATGCTCCGTAGCCGCGCTGGGTCGCGAAGATCCTGCCGTCTTTTTCGATTATTGCCGCAACGACGTTGATAGTTTTCATGATCTTTACCCTTCATCGAGGTATTTAACAAGGAACTGCTCAGCCAGGCTGCCGGGCCGTATGTTTGCCCGTGCCTCTTCCCGGGTGAACCAGGCATATGAGTCGATCTCGTAGTTCGGATCCAGCTCGCTTGCATCCTTTACGAACGCCGTGAAGTTGCACATCAGAGTATCCGATTTTTCGAAGAACTGCGTGCGGTTGAACTTCATGTGCGAGACGGTCATGCCGGTCTCTTCCTTCACCTCTCTGGCGACGGCGTCCTCGAGGGACTCGCCCCTGCTGACATAGCC
>JAFRFA010000060.1:0-7543 GCA_017434585.1 Mogibacterium sp.
ATCAGGATGGATTCCTTCCTTCATGTTGGTACCTCTTTCTACTGATATATTATGAAACGTTTCAGCTGTCAGACGACAGCTCGGTTAGTCTATCACTTAAACTGCGCCATTGCAAGGGTTTTACGCATCTTTTTTTGCTGCTTTTGCCCTGCCGCGGCGGCCGACCCTGAAGATTATGATGTCGAGTATCACGAGGTATATCACAGCGAGGATCAACGTCATGAAGCACATCATATTGCTCTTGGTCGCAAGTCCGACGAGTATCAGGACAGGCGCTCCGAGCAGTATTCCGAAGCTCGATCCGACGATGAGGTTGTTGGCTGCAGGAGTCGAGAGTTCCGGATCGATCTCCCTGAGCAGCAGCACTCCCGAGCTGATCGTTCCGGTAAGCATGCCGTACATCGAGATCAGTCCCTCGTAGTAGTAATCGCTGTAGACCGCCCTGCACACCCAGCGCAGATGCAGCCATGTCACGACGGTGCCGCAGATGACGAGCAGCAGGAACGGCAGGACCAGTCCGCGGATATCCTCGATGTTGATGCCGGCGATTCCGGCTACTATCATGATGTCGAAGAACGCGCCCGAAAGGCGGTTCAGAAGGTAGTTGTCCTGATACCGGCGCTTTATGGTCCCGTTTTTCTTGAGCTTCTCAAGGATGACTCTGAGCAGTATGGCGAGCGCCGAGCCGATGATGAAGTTGAAGCCCCAGAGCAGAGTGTTGACCGTGCCCGCAAGTCCAGCGCTGAGCTTCGCGATCCCTCCTGTTATGCCCGCCGTCACAGCGTAAGTGACGAGATATACGATCACGATCATCGCGAGCTGTACGCTCAGCTTGTCGACGGACTCGGACACGGGCTCCTCCTCTTCTCCCTCGATATAGTCCTGCCTTGGAGCGGCAAATTTCCTGTCCTCATCGACAACCATGATCTGCCCCTGTTTACGCAGGACATTCAGTAATATGACTCCGATCACGCATGCCACCAGATATCCCGCGGCAGCGATCGAAAGACCGAAGCTGTGGCCTCCTCTGAATCCGAGAGCTTCATAGCTCGCCCCGATGTTGTTGGCCTGTCCCGGGCCCTGTCCGAAGCCCATAGGCAGCAGAAGTCCGGCTGCCCTGAACATGTCCGGCATAAAGGTCATCGCAAGACCGATCGTTATTATGAGCCCGGTCACGCCCTGCACCATGTAGGTGCTGACGATGACCGCTCCCGAGCGGAATCCGACCTTGCTCTCATCGCCGTCTTCTCTCTTTGCCGGGGTGCGCAGGCTCATCGCAATGAAGCCGAGCGCGATGCCGTGGTATGTAAGCGCCGACAGCAGGTTCTCATCGAGCGTAATGATCCCGGTCTCCTTTGCGAAGAGCAGAATAAACCCTCCCAGCACGGCAACAGGTATCAGGCTCTTTCGTATAGGCCTGACCGTCTGTCTCAGCGTATAGGCGATCAGTATGACGATCGCCAGATATCCTATCTGGATGATTCCGTTCCACAATTGATGGTTTGCTGCTGAATAGTCCAAGTCCAGTCTCCTTTAAGATTCTTCGCCATGTCCTGATGCCATTGCGAGTTCACGTGCCGTGACGTATTTTCTCATGTTGGCTTTCTTCGAGAAAAGCTCGAAATAGCCGTCTTCGGTGCTGAAGAGTATCCTTCCCGCGAGGACCATCATCATTTCTTCGATGTCCCCGAATCTGAATCTGAAGTCTCCTATCCCGAGGACGAAGCCGTCCCCTTCGCAGCTGAGTGACAGTCTGCCCCTTGCGGCCTCTCTGCTGCTGTGTCCCTGTTCTATCTCCGAGAGTGTTATGTCATCGTCCCCGAAGATCTCGGAGGCATCCCCGCGCGCAGGCTCGTCTTCGCTCCCGGAAGCCGGCCCGGCCGCCCTCATTTCTGTTTCGAGTATCGAAGCAAGGATGCTTCTGTCCGCTTCCTCCCAGTCCGCGACCGTCTCAAAAGGCCCGGGCTGTTCGAAGAACCCCGTATCCTCAAGCTTCAGACTGAAGCCGCAGCTGCAGCTTATGCTGTCGCCCGATGTCCTGAGACTCCCGATACGCCTGCACTCCGGACAGCTGCAAACGGCCCTCTCGAGCCCTTCCGCATTGCCGCCCCTGCTGCATCTGTATCTGACCGGTCCGCCCGGCTGCGACTTCTGCCACTTCCAAACGTCGAAGTCAAGATCGTCCGTGATGGCTTTCTCTATCTCTTCGTCAGTCATGCCTTCCAGCATCTCAGGACTGTAGACCTTTACCGGATGTCCGTAGACTCTGCCCTTTCTGGTGCTGTATGCCCACCTCGGCTGAGCGAGGTAGCCTCCTTCAATCATGTAGGTGACGAGCGTCGCCCTGCAGCTCCTTATGAGCCCCGCCGTAGACGCTCTCAGCGGCATCGGGAGCCCGTCCCATGTCTGTTCGCCCTCCGGCGCAAGGAAGACGGACTCGCCCCTGCGCACCCTCTTTATAGCCGCGAGGGCCGTCCGGTTCGCATTCTTTCCTTTCTGATGCGGGATCAGCGAAAGATATTTGCTGAAAAAGTTTCCCCACTTCGGATCCCTTATCATATGTTCGCTCGCTATGAAGGTGAGCGGCCTGCGTTTGAACGCGGCGCTCACACAAAGCGGATCATAGGCGCATGCATGGTTGATACATACGATCAGCGGTCCGTCTATGTCGTCAGGCTCAAAGCTTTTGTCCCAGGAATATCCGAGTTTCAAGCCAAGCCATACGCCGAGAGGCGGCGCTACAAATCTGTAGAATCTTTCACGCCGCTTCCGGTCCTTATCCTTTGTTGTCGCATCCGTCTGCTTTGCCATATTCCGGTGAACTCCGCGGCATCATGCGATGTCCTTGAGATTCAGGTCCTTTACCTTCCTGTATACAAGAGTGTTGATGATAAGCGAGAACAACGCCTCGAGACCCACGGCCGAACCCCACGCGACAGGCTGGAACGACTTGACGAACTCGAGGTCAGGCTGCTGCATTCCCTTTATGAGCAGAGGCGTCAGTATCGCTCCCACGGCTACACCGAGGATCAGACCGGCGGCCGTCGTAATGACCGATTCCTTAGAGAGATATCCCTTGGCCTCTTTGATAGTGAATCCGTTGACCCTCATCACCGTGAGCTCGGTCTTCTTGCGGGTCAGGTATATATTGGCCAGATTAGTCAGTATCATGAAGGATATGAGTATCGCTATGCCCGTGGTGATATATACCAGCATGTTATACAGTTTGGACGCCGAGTCGAATTTGGCCTTGAACTCGTCCCTGGTCGTGAACGATATGTTGTCACTGACCGCGAGCAGCTCTTCTTCGACTTTCTTCGCATCTGCTCCGTTCATCTTTATGAAGTAGCTGCTGGTCTTGTTGACCTCGCCGAATATCGACTTGTAAGCTGCCGGCGAGAGCACCACCGTCCTGCCTACATAGTTGATGAAGGTTCCCTTGATCGGGGCTTCGTGCTTCTTGAGCGCCTTGTCCCGTATAGTCAGCTTATCGCCGATGTTCATGCCGTAGCTCTCGTGCATACGCTTCTGTATGAGTATGCCGTCTTCAGGCAGAGGCATATCCTCTCCCGTCTTAGGATCGCATATGCCGTAGAACTCGCCTATCCTCTCCGGATTCGCGCATATGACGGTAACTCCGTCGAGCCGACCCTCCCAGTCATAGACAGTTGCCTGGTAAGTAAGCGGCATGAAGTCCGTATCGTTCTTTTCGAGGACTTCGACCAGTGCCGCTTCATCCTCGGCGGTGACGTCATCGTTCATGTCCATGCGGATGTCGAATCTGTTGATATCCGACACCTGTTTGTTCATCATGCCGTCATACGCAAGCTTCATGGATATGCCCAGACCGATCAGCATGCAGCTGAAGGCTATGATAGCGACGGTGACGATCACACGCGCTTTGTCTTCTATCATGTTGCGGATGATGAGCCTCGAGTAGAGCGATCCGCCCTTGCCCGATGCGGTCGTCTTCTTTTTCCTGTCCGGCTTCTCCTTTTTGAGCACAGCGCCCTTCATGAGCATAGACGCCGGGCTCCTGAGTATGTCGGTGCAGGCGATGACTGTTGCGGTAACGGTTACCGCGATGATCAGGAGCGAGAAGAGGACCGTCGGAACAGGCGTGATTATGTTCTGAGCCACTCCTATCGGGTACATGCCCGAAGCCGCGTACCTCTTCTGCACGAAGTTGGACAGCAGGAAGGCCCCGATCACCGCGCCGATGCTGCCTACTATCGCGGACGAGACACCAAAGACAAGGTACTTGCCCAGGACCTCTCCTTTATGGAAGCCGAAGGCCTTCGAAGTTCCTACCATGGTCTTCTGTTCGTCTATTATTATCACCAGGGTAGAGAAGCACACTATGGCGGTGATGATAGTGAATAACAGACCGAAGATCACCCCCATCTTTGCCACCGCGTCGAGGTTTGCCTTTATGTCGACATAACCTGCATTGCCCTTGCGGTCGAGGACTATCCATTCGCACTTTTCTATCTTATCGACTTCGGCTCTTGCCTCGGCGAGTTTCTTCTCGGCCTTTTCGCGGTTCACAGCAAGCAGCTCGACTGCCTCGTTGAGCTTTGTCTCATACCTGTTCTTCTCCGAAAAGTATTTGGCCCAGCCCTCATCGATCATTCTCTGGTATTTGTCCTTTTCGGAGTAGATCTTCTCTCTGGCCAGTTTTTCAACTTCTTTGATCTTTGCCCAGCCTTCGTCTATCTTCTTCTGAGCAGCATCGAACTGCGCCCTGATCAGATCGAGAGCCCTCAGCGTGTTGCTGATGTTTTCGAGAGTTTCCTTCTTGAAATGCGCAGGCGGATTTGCTTCTTCAGCAACCGCCTTCGCTTCTTCGACAGTTTCTTCTACATTAAATGCTTTCAGAAGAGCCAGGGCTTCTTCGAGATTCTTGTTTCCGAGGAAGTCATCGATCTGCTTGGCGCGTTTCTCCGCCTCCGGGTCGTTCGCTTCCTTGACAATCAATCTGATCTGGATCTCATTTTCCAGTATGAAATCAGCAACTTCTACTTCTGTATTCCGGTAATTCGGATCAGTGTCTCTGTTATCGTAGTTATCGAGCAGGTATTTAAGTTTATCAAATACGACCTGTGCATCCTTGAGGTCAGCCTCGAACTTTGCGCGAAGTTCGTTGAGGAGCTCCTGTGCCAGCTTGAGTTCTTCCTTCAGTTCGTTTATGGTCATGTTGAACTGAGGAATCGTCATTGTTCCGTTTCTGAGCTGCTCGAGCGCGTCCTGTATCCTTTTGTTCAGTTCAGCCTGCAGACCGTTGAGAGTCCTGCGGCCCTCCGCAAGCTTATTATTGAGCTCGACCTCGCCTTCATCGACCTTCGTCTGCGCGGCGCCCAGCTTTTTCTCTGCCTCAGCCCATTTCTCATCTATAGTTTTGTTGGCCTGGTCCTTGACCTCTTTCGTCCTGTCCTCTTCGAGCTCTTCTGCCAGCGCCTCGAATTCCTTTCTTGTTCCGGCTGTCTCTTCGAAATACTTCTCGTCGAACATTCCGGCCTTTTCAGGCGGTTCTATCCTGACGAAAGCACGCGTGTAGAGTCCCTCCGTCACGCTGGAATTGAAAGCCGAAAGAGGCAGCGTGACGGTATTGATCGACTTGCGCCTGAGAAAATCCGGGTGGTGCATAAGTCCGGTGACCGTGAACTCTTTGGAATAGAGCGGAGGCTCTTCCTTTTTTTCTTCCTGCGTTTCTTCTGCCGGGATGCCCAGAGCGGCAGCGGTCTCAGGGTCCATGTCCATTTCCATGTCCATGTCGGCCTTCATCTTGTCCTTGAATGCCGTAAGGCCGGTGAGCGATATCTTCACCTTGTCGCCGACCTTGAGTCCCTCGACTTCAGCAAAGTCCTCGCCGATCATACATTCGTCCTTACCCTGCGGGAGACGGCCCTCTGCCACATCAGGAACACTGATCCTTTCCGTCAGCGAGATTATCGTAACGTTCCTCTTGTTGCCGCCGAAGGATATGGACCCGTCCGCCTGTATGACACCTTCGGCGTCAGTCACCTTATCGGCGTTTTTTATCTTCTCAAGGTTGGCTTCGCTGATGCCGTATGACGAAACAAAATCGTAGTCCTTGAAATTATGCGCAGTATAATACTCCGTCGCCTTTTTGTCTATACCGGCTCCCATGTAGCGGGTCGTAAAGAGACCGCCGAGTCCGAGTCCGACCACCAGAACTATAGACAGATATGAGACTATCCGCTTCTTTATATTTCTTGCAGCGTCTTTCCACTGGGTTTTTTTCATCGTTGCCCTCTCAGCCTCTGCTCCTTACCAGACGAGATCCTCCGCTTTCAGCGGATGCAGGTTGACTCTTATGCTTGAGATCTTACCGTCTCTGAGCTTGATGACTCTGTTGGCCATCTTTGCCAGTTCAGGGTTGTGTGTCACCATGAGCACGGTCGTCTTGCGCTCCCTTACGATCTGTTCGATGACCTTGAGCACCATGATCGATGTCTCGTAATCGAGAGCCGCAGTAGGCTCATCCGCAAGGATTATCTTAGGGTTCTTTACAAGAGCTCTCGCGATCGAGATCCTCTGCATCTGTCCTCCGCTGAGCGCTGAAGGCAGGTTGCCCGCTTTGTCTTCAAGGCCTACCAGCCTGAGAGCTTCCATTGAGTCCATCGGTTCCTTTGCGATCTCTCCGATGAACTCGATGTTCTCTATAGCCGAAAGATTCGGCATGAGGTTATATGCCTGGAATATAAATCCGATATAGTTTCTTCTGTATTCCGTAAGCTCATCCTCAGAAGGGCTGGACATGTCGCTTCCATCGACCAGCAGCTGGCCGTCCGTCATCCTGTCCATGCCTCCTATTATGTTGAGCAGCGTACTCTTGCCGCAGCCCGACTCGCCGAGCACCACCATGAGCTCGCCCGGATATACGTCAAGATCCACGCCCTTGAGTATGCGCCGTATCTCTTCGCCGCTCTGGAATTCCTTTACGATGCCGCGCACGGAGACGATAGGATCGCGCTCTTCGAGCGGTCTGAACTCGAAGCCCTTGTCTTCGATGTCGAGTGCGAGGATCGAGCAGCAGTTATCGCACATCTTCTGTTCTTCATCGGTGTAATCAGTCTCCTTGCACGTAAGAAGAAGGCATCCTATGACGTGAGCAGGCGTGCTGATCGGCACACACAGTATAGTTTTGTCCGAGATGTCCGTGCTGTCCGCTCCGGCCAGCCTTACATCCTTTGCCTCTCCTGCCCTGTATCTCTTTGGTTCGCCTGACTGTGCGACCTCGCCGATGAGGCCTTCTCCCACCGCTGCGCTTTCTCCTAAGGAAGTGGACGTTCCGGACTGCACTATGCATATGAACCTGTTGCTCAGTGCATCCAGCATCCAGATCGATCCCTTCTCGCTTTCGGTAGCTTCACGCAGCAGATCCAGGGAGCCGTGCAGCGCGTCCTCGAGCTGGTTTGCGTCGCGGAGCTGCTCCATTATCCGCCATAACATCTGGACATTTCTTGTATCTTCGGTATGGATCCTGATTTTTTTCATGCTGTTACTCCGTACATTTTCA
>JAFRFA010000061.1:0-5533 GCA_017434585.1 Mogibacterium sp.
ACGGTCGACGGCAAGCGCGTCGAGCTGACCCCGAAGGAGTACGACCTCCTCTTCTACATGATACAGCACAAGAACATCGCGCTCTCGAGAGAAAAGCTCCTCGAGGACATATGGGGCTATGATTTCTTCGGCGACGACAGGACCATCGACACCCATGTGAAGAATCTCAGGAACTGTCTCGGGCCGTACAGGAAGTTCATCGTCACTTTAAGAGGGGTCGGATACAAGTTCGAATACGACGAATAGTATTCTCAGAGGCATGTAATGGCAGACCATACAGGAGAAAAGACCAGAGTGGATACAAACAGCATCAAGACGACGACTCTTATGTCTTTCGTCCTGTTTGCATTGTTCCTGGTCATCATTCTGTGGGGCCTGTCCAATTTCTTTATAGGCAGATACTACGAAAGAGCGAGGTCGCAGGAGGTCATCCGTACAGCGGACGCCCTCGAGGTCCAGTTCAGACAGGCTGCGCACGAGGATTTCGACTCCTATGCCGTTCAGACCGCCGGGACCAACGGCATCTACATAAGGATAGACACTCCGGACGGGAGCCTCATCTATGACGGCACGAGCACGGTAAAGGATACCGGCGCATTCGGCAGTGACATAGCCCGTATCAGAGGCAGGCTCGAAAACTCATCTCTTGGCAACGTTACGGAGACTGTCCGCGAGGGTTCGAGCGGCAATTCGCGGCTGATCTACGCCGCCCACATCAGTTCATCCGGCGCTGTCAGCACGCTGTACATAATCGCACCGCTGTACCCTGACCAGGTCACGGTACGTATCCTGCGCAACATGCTTATCTACATCTCGTTCATCGTACTGTCGGTCTCCGTGTTCCTGGCGTACTTCCTTGCCAACAGACTCTCATCTCCTATCGAGAACCTCACGGTGTCGGCGAAGGAGCTTTCCAACGGCAATTACAACGTCAGATTCGACGGCGCCTCGTTCACAGAGACGAAAGAGCTCGCGAAGGCCCTCAACAAGGCCTCGTATGAAATGGAAAAGACCGACTTCTTCCAGCGCGAGATCATCGCAAATGTTTCACACGATCTCAAGACGCCTCTCACGATGATACGCTCGTATGCCGAAAAGATCATAGACATCACGGGCGACAACCCCGAGAAGCGCAACGCCGACCTCGGAGTCATAATCTCCGAGACCGAGCGTCTGAACCGCATGGTGAGCGACATGCTCTCGGTATCCAACCTGCAGTCCAACAATGTCGAGATGCACATGGAGACTTTCGATCTGGTCGCGGCGGCAAAGGATGTATACGAGAGTTTCCTGGTGCTCAGTTCGTCGCAGGGCTTTGACATCCACTTCCAGCCGTGCAAGCCTTCTTACGTTGTAGGCGACCGCAGCAGGATCATGCAGGTGATGACAAACTTCGTTTCGAACGCCGTGAAGTATTCCGGCGACAACAAATATGTAGACATAAAACTCAGCAAGGGCAGCCGCAAGGTCGCCTTCCACTGCATAGACCACGGCGTGGGCATCCCGTCCGACGAGATAAGCCACGTATGGGACAAGTACTACAGGACCTCGGCCAACCACGAAAGAGATATCGAGGGCACCGGTCTCGGTCTCGCCATAGTAAAAGGAATACTCAATCTGCATAATGCCAGGTACGGAGTCGAGAGCGAGGAAGGCAAAGGCTCTGATTTCTGGTTCGAGATGGAGACGGTCAGAAAACCTGTCGAAAAGAAAGACAAGAAAGATAAGAAGGACAAATCAGCGAATGGCTAAGAAGGCGAAAACGGTGTTCATGTGCACGGAATGCGGCAACGAGTACACCGCCTGGCAGGGGCAGTGCTCTTACTGCGGTTCGTGGAACACCATTGTCGAGCATAAGATCTCCCCTCCGGAAGAAGTGAAGGACGACACCAGAAGGCGCACCGGCACAGAAGGGCGTCCCGTAAAGCTCCGCGAAGTCGGCACGCACGACTACACCAGGATGAGTTCAGGCATATCCGAACTGGACCGGGTACTGGGAGGAGGCATCGTTCCGGGCTCCCTCACCCTTATCTCCGGTGAGCCGGGCATAGGAAAGTCCACGATCATAGCGCAGGCTGCAGGCCGCATCGCCGACAGCTACGGGACAGTGCTCTATGTGAGCGGCGAGGAATCCGAAGAGCAGGTCAGACTGAGAGCCGACCGCGTGCTCGGGAACATCAGCGACAGGCTCTACATCTATCCGGAGACAAATATCGAAAACATCATGGCGGCGTGCGACAGCATGAAGCCTTGCTTTCTGATAATCGATTCCATACAGACGATGTACTCCGCCTCAGCCGATTCGGTCGCGGGCTCCCTCACACAGATAAGGGAGTGCTCGGGCCAGCTCATTCGATGGGCCAAACAGAACAACGCGCCTGTATTCATAGTCGCCCATGTGACCAAGTCAGGCGAGCTCGCCGGACCGAAGACCATCGAACACATGGTGGACACAGTGCTCAGCTTCAGCGGCGAGCGCGACAGGGACCTTCGCATACTGCGCTCGTTCAAGAACCGCTTCGGCACGACCGATGAGATCGGAGCCTTCCGCATGACCGCGGACGGCATGACCGAAGTTCCTGATCTGTCGGGAAGTCTCATAGAAAACAGCGCCTGCGAAGAGGGTTCAGTGATCTCGGCGGTATACGAAGGCAGCCGGCCGGTGTTCTTCGAGATACAGGCTCTCGCCGCACGCGCAAACGTCGGCTTTGCCAGAAGGACCGCGATAGGCATCAGTTCGAACCGTCTGAGCATGATCCTTGCCGTGCTCGAAAAAAAGGCAGGACTCAATCTGCTCGATCACGACGTTTATGTGAATGTGGTCGGCGGTATGAATACGAACAGCACATCGACCGATCTAGCGGCCGCTCTCGCGATATACAGTTCTTTCAAAGGCCGTTCGTCCTCCAGACGCATCGTCGCCGCCGGTGAGGTCGGTCTGACCGGCAATCTCCGCTCCATCCCTAACGCTGACAAGATCATCCAGGAGGCGGTGCGCCTCGGCTACGAGGCAGTGATCCTTCCGGAAAACAACGCCCGCCAGATAAAAGAGACCCCGAAAATCAGAGTCTTCGGAGCCTCGAATATCAACGATGCCATACGCGCATACGTGCAGTAGTTACTTCTGCTTCATGCTCAGCGCTATCTTGCCGCGTTTCTCGTCTACCGAGATCACGCGCACTTTCACTACATCCCCTACCTTTACCACATCGAGCGGATGCTTCACGAATCTGTCCGAAAGCTGCGAGATGTGAACGAGGCCGTCCTGGTGGACCCCTATGTCCACAAATGCGCCGAAGTCCACGATGTTCCTTACTGTACCTGTAAGTTCCATGTCAGGCTTCAGGTCCGACATCTCCATCACATCGCTCCTCAGCACAGGAGCAGGCACTTCGTCTCTAGGATCCCTTCCCGGTTTCGCGAGTTCGGAGCATATGTCATCGAACGTATACTTTCCTATCCCGAGTTCATCGGCAAAACCCGGCTTCAGTCCTTTTATCTGTATGCCTCTTCCCGTGATATCCGATGTCTTGTATCCGGCTGCTGCGAGTATCTTTTTCGCCGCATCATAGCTTTCGGGATGCACGGCCGTCGCATCGAGGGGCTCGCTGCCGCCCGTTATCCTCAGGAATCCTGCGCACTGCTCGAAGGCCTTAGGCCCGAGTTTAGGCACTTTCAGAAGCTGCTTCCTGCTTGCGAAGCTGCCATTTTCTTCCCTGTACGCCACAATATTGGAAGCGAGCTGTCTGCTGATGCCTGATACATAGCCGAGAAGCGAAGCCGATGCAGTGTTAACATCGACCCCTACCCTGTTTACGCAGTCCTCTACTACCGCGTCGAGCACCTCGCCGAGACGTTTCTGGTTCATGTCGTGCTGGTACTGGCCCACGCCTATCGCCTTAGGATCTATCTTTACGAGTTCAGAAAGCGGATCCTGGAGCCTTCGCGCGATGGACGCCGAGCTCCTTTCTCCCACGTCGAGATCCGGATACTCTTCGGTCGCCAGTTTGCTGGCTGAGTAAACCGAGGCTCCCGCCTCATTGACTATGACGTAGCTCAGGCTCTTCCCGCGTCTTCCGGAATCGTATCCTCGTATGAAATCAGCGATGATCTTCTCCGATTCGCGCGAAGCCGTTCCGTTTCCGACCGAGATCACGTCCACTCCGTATTTATCGCACAGAGAAGTCAGCACCTTTACAGCCTCTCCCACCTTGTTCTGGGGCGGCGTCGGATAGATCACGTCGGTATCGAGTATCTTGCCTGTCGGATCACAGACCGCCAGCTTGCAGCCCGTACGGAAGGCCGGGTCCCATCCCAGCACGGTCATCCCTCTGAGAGGAGGCTGCATCAGAAGCTGCTCGAGGTTGGACGCGAAGACCTTCATGGCTCCCTCTTCGGCCGCCTCTGTGAGGCTGCCGCGTATATCCGTCTCTATAGAAGGGGCGATGAGTCTTTTGTAGCTGTCTTCTATGGCTTCAGTCACATAAGGCGCGCAGCTGTCAGTGATCTTGCGCATGGTCTTTCTCTCAAGGTACGACAGTATGTCTTCCGCCGGTGCGTCCAGCGAAACGGAAAGGACCTTCTCTTTTTCCCCCCGGTTGATGGCGAGCACCCTGTGGCCGGGTATCCTGCCCGCTGCTTCGCGGTAATCGTAGTAATTCTCGTATACCGTGCGCTCTCCGGCATCGATGGCTTCTTTGCCTTTTGATCCCGGCGAGCAGACTATATCGCCCGCCTTTGCGGTCCTGTTTCTGATCCAGCCCCTGAAATCCGCATTATCCGATATATCTCCCGCAATTATGTCCTGAGCCAGCTGCATCGCATACTTGACGTCTGTCACTTCCTTTTCTGCAGAAAGGTATTTCTCCGCCTCTTTGAGCGGGTCTCCCGCCTCGCCCGAGAGCAGGAAGTCCGCCAGTCCCTGCAGACCTTTCTCTCTCGCGATGTCCGCGCGGGTCTTTCTCTTCGGTCTGTACGGTCTGTAAAGATCCTCCAGGGCCGCCGCGGTCTCTGCCGCGATTATCTTTTCCCTCAGTTCTTCATCGAGTTTGCCCTGCTCCTCTATGGATGCAAGAATAGTCTCTCTTCTTTCTTCAAGGTTCCTGAGGTATCTGAGCCTCTCATCGAAAGCCCTGAGCATCTCGTCATCCATCGCGCCTGTCGCCTCCTTGCGGTAACGGGCAATGAAAGGCACCGTATTCCCTTCGTCTATCAGCTGCTCTGCAGCTTCGGCCTGCCAAGCCTTGATTCCCAGCTCGGCTGCTATCTTTTTGCTTATGTTCGTTTCCATCAGTTTCCTTTGCCTGTCATCCTTTCTGTGATTCTGCCATTGCAAGTATAACATAACGGAGGGATTGTTTTATCTGTCCGGCGCATCAAAAGAGGCGGTCCTTTGAACTGACCCCCAAAAGTTAGACCAGAATCTAACTGTAGGAGGTCAGTTTTCTTATGGCAAAATATAGTTTCGAATTTAAGATGATGGTTGTTAGTGAATATATTAGTGGGCAAGGAGGTACACGTTATCTCTCCGGCA
>JAFRFA010000062.1:0-11904 GCA_017434585.1 Mogibacterium sp.
GATGTCATCACAGAAGGGATAGAAACTGTGCAGCAGCACGAAACTCTCATATCGCTGGGCTGCAGACACTTCCAGGGATTCTATTTCTCACCGCCTGTGCCTGTGGCGGAATTCGAAAAGCAATGCCGCAAAGCAGTCTGATATGATCGCGCCGACTGCAGCTACTGTTATCTTGGTCTTAATCGAATGCGTTGTGTCCCTTCCCCTTGTATATGATACTCATCATGGTCATGTCATCAAACTGCTCGGCATCCCTTACGAATCTGTCGACATGTACACGCACATTTCTCAGCACCTGCTCGGCTTCTGCTTCCGGTTCGGTGTTCAGAGCGTCTATCATCCTGTCTGTCCCGAAAAGCTCTTTATCAGGATTCATCGCTTCAGGCACTCCGTCCGTATACAGGAATAGCGCTGAACCCGGATCGAGCTGCAGCTCGTACTCTTTGTACTTCATTTCTTCCATGGCGGCGACAACGAACCCGTGCTCATCATTCAGAAGCTCGTAATTCCCGTCCGGTGTCTTTATCGCAGGGTACTCGTGTCCTGCATTCGCCGCGATAAGCTTTCCTGTCGATATCTCGAGCACTCCGGCCCAGACAGTAACGAACATCTCTGCTTTGTTATTATCGCAAAGGACGTTATTTGTCGTACTGAGCATCGCAGCCGGACTCATGCCGATCATTGCACAGTTCTTTAACAGTATTTTGGATATCATCATGAACAGCGCCGCCGGGACCCCCTTGCCCGACACGTCAGCCATGACCAGGCCGAGGTGATCATCATCGATAAGGAAGAAGTCGTAGAAATCCCCTCCCACCTCGCGCGCAGGATCCATTACCGCATAAACGTCGAATTCGTCCCTGTCAGGGAACGGCGGGAAGCTATGAGGCAGGGTCGATACCTGTATCTCGGTTGCCAGTGAGAGTTCTGCGCTGATACGCTCCTTTTCTGCTGTGATCTTGCTTATCTCAGCAAGGTAAGCGTCGATCTCTTCTGCAAGATCGGTCACATCGGCAGCAAGCTCGCCTATCTCGTTGCGAAGGTCGACATCCGAAAGACTCTCAACTATGGAAGCGCTGTCCTTCGTATCCTTATATCTTCTGATGTTTTCCTGTACAGTCTTGAGAGGTCTGATCACAAGGAAGAACACTCCGGCAGCTATGAATGCCGAGAGCAGCACCTGATAGATCATGGAGACTATGATCCCGCTTCTGGAATAGTCCGTGATCCTTCCCAGTATCGGCTTCTGGTTATATGTCAGGCCTATAATGTAATCGCGGCCGTTGATCGTTTCAAGGTATGAATAATAGTCGACATAATTGCCCGCCTCGGCTATGTGCGACGCGTGTTTTACAGCATCTGCCATGCCGGTCTGCTGGCTCTTGCTTACTTCGGCAGTGACCCCTATAGGATATACCTGCTCGTATTCCGTCCCTCTCACCGCTCCCGGATCAGCTCCGCTGAAGACAAAGAACTGATCTTTATACGGCGGCTGCGTGCATACGCAGAACAGATAATCCACATCGTCCACCTCTTTTATCTGGTCGGCGCGTGTGATGAGCCAGGAATAGATGATCTCAGCATACAGCTTCTGATCCCTCTCAGGAAGAGCCTCTATCTCTTCTGTACTCGCGTACTGAAGATCGAGAGATGGCTGATGGGCCATCAGGAGCCTGACCTTTTTCTGTGTCCAGCTCCCGCGGATATAGTCCTCGTCGTAGTCGATGTTCATTTCACCGGCATGTTCGACCCAGTAGTTGAGAAGCCACGGATACGAAGGGTACTCCATGACCGCCATGCTTACTTCCTTTGCAGTCATCTCTGCCTTCTCTTCGGTCATTCTGGTGACCAGTCTGACCGAATTGTCGATCTGTGTAAAGTAGGTAAGTATGCCGGTCAGTATAATGCACAGGGCAAGCATCACTGCCACCTGTACGATTATGCTGATTTTCCCGTTGCGTCTCTTCTTTGGCCTCATGCGTTGATTTTACCATTATTTTGTCTCAGAAAACAAAATTACCGTTTTTGAACACCGCTACCTCCCTGCCATCATGCGTGATGCCCGTTATCTCAAGATCGGCAGACCCTATCATGAAGTCCACGTGAGTCATCGAAGTGTTTCGTCCTCTTGCCTTCAGTTCTTCTTCGCTCATGTTCTCTGCTCCCTTTATGTTCGGGTACGCGTCCCCGAAGGCGAAGTGGCATGAAGCATTCTCATCAAAAAGCGTGTTTAGAAAGAGCACTCCCGAGCGTGATATAGGCGAGTCATGAGGCACAAGAGCGACCTCGCCGAAGTACGAAGCCCCTTCGTCCACTGAGATCGCAGCCTTAAGGACCTCTTCGCCCTTTTCGGCATGGACTTCTGTTATCCTTCCGTCCCTGACTTTGAAGCTGAAGCCTTCTATCACAATGCCGTTGTGGCAGAGAGGCTTCGTGGCGGCCAGAGTGCCGTTCACGCTGTTTCTGACCGGCAGTGTGAACACCTCTTCTGTCGGTATGTTCGGCGAGAACATGACGCCGTTTGCAGCTTTTTCGGCTCCGCCTCCCCAGTAATGTCCTTCCGGAAGATCGACGGTCACATCGGTCCCAGCGGAATTTTTGTATCTCAGCGTCTTGAAGTCATAGGAATTCATGATATCGACATGTTTTCTGAGTTCATCGGTATGTTCTTTCCAGTTTCTTACCGCGTCTCCCCTGTCGGCTCTGCACGCGGCCAGTATCTGTTGCCAGAGATTCCCGATCGCTTCTTCTTCGGAAAGATCCGGGAATACCGCTTCTGCCCAAGCCTTTGACGGTACGGCGCAGACGCACCACTGACACTCGCTGTCTGTTATCCTCTTCCGGTATTCTTTCAGCGCCTTTCCCGAACTGATCTGTGATCTTTTTATGCGCTGCGGATCCACACCCGCAAGTCCTGCCGGATCTTCTGCGTGTATCGTAAGGAAAGCCGCCCCCTCTTCAGAAAGGCCTGTAAAATAGTCCACAGTCCAGGGATCCACATTGTCGAAGACCTCGTCAGCAGCATGAAGATACTTCATGCGCTTCAGTCCGTCATCGATCCAGCGCATCAGCACTTCTTTGCATCCGGCCTCATAAGCGGCAGCCGCGCAAAGTCTTCCGAAATCCGCGCATTCCACCGGACAGCTGATCGAAAGTCTCTGCCCTTTCTGCAGATTGACTCCGGATCTTATCACAAGTTCGGCATAATTTTTTTTGAGTTCCTCTGATCTTTCTTTTTCAGTCATCTCTGTTTTTTCCTTTTATTCTTTTTTCTTATGATCATATGTCTTTTCATATGCGGACTTATGACCTGCTTCACTCTGAACGCCGGCACGCGAATGATTGATCACCTTGCTGATCTGACTGTTTCTTATTGAGAACGTCTTGCCGTTATTGCCTATCAGCTCTGTCCTTCTGAGCCCTATCATCGCGACCGTACCGGCTTCGCCGTCTTTTATCTCGATATAATCGCCGACCTCAAATGTTCGCCCGGTGATGATCATGATGCCCGCAAAGACATCGGAGAGGATATCCTGCAGACTTAAACTGACAGCCAGTCCGACAAATCCCGCAGATGCGATCAGCGCCTTTGTGTTGACACCGAGGAAGCTCAGTGAAAGGAACAGGAATGCCAGCAATGCTGCATAGAAGATTATGTTCAGCAGCAGTGACGCTATCGTCAGCACCCTTTTGCTCAGCACTGCATTGAATACAGCAGCCAGCACCTTGAGCACCGCCAGCACAAGGAAAAGTGCGCAGGCAAGAAAGTACACCGCCGTAAAGGAAAACAGGTTCGGTCCGTGTGTCCAGTTTCCTGTCAGTATGTAATCAAGCACTGTGCCTCCGGCAGCGGAGTTCCTTCGCATTAGCATGACGACCCCGACGATGATGGTAAAAAGAAATATCATCAGCTCGAGTATCGACATCGCCTCACGCTCCGGCGTTGAATCCCAGTCCTTTACCTTCGCTATGTGCTTGTTTTGTTTCGGCATCTCAGTGATGCTGAGAAGCCTTTCGTTCACTTCGGCAGCCTTCTGTATAAATATGCTTGTCGAATCAGCCACTCTTTCGGAAAAAATCGCGGTCTTCTTCTGCCCGGTCGGATACTTTGCAAGGAGCATACGGCACATAAAGACAAATATCGCCAGGAAAAGAAGTGTAAAGCACAGAGTAAAAGGCCCTACGTCCTTGAACATGTATTTTTTATCGACGCAGTAGTAATACAGTTTCTCCCCGTGAGAAGCCGATACCGCATAGTATGGCTGTTTCTTGAACTTCAGGTATCCGAGGAACAGATCGTAGGTGTCTTTACCGCTGAGATGCATTCCTATGAGATCCCTGTTGCTCGAATGGGCGATGACACCTGTTTCAGGGTCCACATCCATTATGAAGCAATTCGTCGGCGTCATGGAATCCATGACATTATTGACATCGGTGAATTTTGTCAGGGAGTATTTCTGCGGGTCTACTGCGATGAGCATGGCACCGTACGAATCCTCGTCTGCAAGGTATTTCAGGCATATGCCGTGATAATCGCGCTTCTGCCCTGTTATCTCATCCTGTACGCCTGCGTGAGATATGCTCTCAACTCCGTTCAGAAGCCTGCTGAAATCAGCCATTTCAGGCTCGCTTCTGCCCTTGAGAGATATGCCTTTGAAATCCGAGTCGGAGATTATCTCTTTGCCTTCGGAATCAAAGATCATGATATAGTCAGCGCCTATGATGTCCGCTGCTTCATCCAGCCAGGCTTCGTTCTGAAGGCTGCGGTTGCTGTCTATGAGCGCAGCCAGAGTCCTGGCATTATCTATGTAACGTTTCTGACTGCTTTTCCACTGTACCTTAGTCCTGTCAGCATCTCCGTCCAGACGGTCGAAAAGCGCCTCAAGAGTCTCTGTACCACGTGAAGTCCGCAGAAATACGCTGTCGATCGACATGGAAAAAGCAGCAGTCAGGCACGCAATGAGCGTGAGGATCACAGTTGCGAGCAGGATCTTGCTCTTTACCCTCTTTTTGCTGTAGCTGTCCCCCTGCTCATCAGTGAAGCTCCCGTCGTTGATCCGCCTGTAAACAGATATGATCCATACAGCTATCGTGACACACATCGCAATGGCAGCGAACAGAAGAGCCGCTGTCAGAGCTGAAGAACGGTCGAAAAACGCCTGTATCGGAACTATCATCATCGCTGCATCATCCGGCTCGAGTTTGGTATCGAAGACCTTTGTGCAGATGACGATGCTGTTCTTTCCGCTTACTCTTTCTATACCCCTGCTCCAGTTTTCCGTACTGTCTGCCAGAGGCACGAGACCGAGTTCGGAGAGCCGGTCATAAGCAGTATATCCGTTTGTCGCCGCAGTTATGATGTAATCACCGCTGCCGTCAGCTTCAAGGCTGAGAAAATCGCAGCCATATGCGGAAGCAAGGTCATTCAGCGCGCTCTGATAGTCTACGCCTTCTTCTATCAGCTGTTTTTTGTCTACATCGTCCTGTATCTCGGCTGCTGTGCCAACGCTGAACTCAGCGCCGCTCACTCTGCGGGCGGATTCTATGAGTTTTTCCGATACATCGATATCCTTCTCTATATCCGCCGCCGTCTCGTCTTCCTTGTCCATCATGAACTGGAAAGTATCTTCGAAAGAATCGAGCATGACGGAACTTTCGGTCCTGACCGTCCTGGAATAGGCGGCGCTGTAAAATATCATGATCATCGCGGCCATGATGACCGCCGCCGCGATCAGGTACCTGAGCGTCATACGGGCTATGCTTTTTTCAAATTTTACTCTGGTTTTTTCCATCTTTTCAGTTTTCTGTCATTTCGCAATAAATGCCACAGCAAGCGAGATCGCAGCTATCAGCAGGATCAGAACAACCATCCAGATAACAGTAGCCTTTACGCTCTGGTCGTGCACCCTCAGGAAAGGATACGGTCCGTCGACAACCTCTTTATGGTTCAGATAAAGCATGGCTATGCCGTAAACCAGGGTAACGATGACAGGAATTACCCACATGGATGAATGCGTTTCCCACAGAATGTATGATGTGACCGACACCGCCGGGCAGAGCGTATGATGAAAGAGACCGTTTCCGGACAGCATCATGCGCCTGAATCCCGCTCCTGACGGGATAAGAACGAAGAGCGTGACCAGCACCGTCATGATCAGCATGACTGTGCTGAGATATCTCATCGCGGCAGTGAATGCGGCTCCGCTGTTTATTATATAACACACGGATGATACAAGAGTCACCAGGTTGGAAAGCTGCGTATAAAATGCCAGCATCATAAGACCGCGGCTGCGGCTTATGTTGAATCCCGCCAGTTCAAGTATTATTACGATCATGTTTGCAATAAGCGCTTTGTCCATTACTGCTCTATTATATCAGTTTTCAAGTTCGTCAGGCAGTCCCGATCTGAGTCCGGGGGCATCCCTGAAAGGCACCAGTTCTATGTCTGTCAGGATCCCGTTCCCGCGTTCGGGTCTTATCCTGTACAGTCTGCCCTTTAACTTTCCGTTCCTTATTTTCCGGGCATCCGCCTTGCCTGATTCGTTCATCGGAAGGCTGTCAGCGATAAGGCACTGTCCCGGCAGGTTCGTGTCCTTTATCGCTCCGTCATCGATGAAGACTTTTATAAGGGCTTCTTCGACGATGCTCACAGCGTCGGAGCCATTGTCCGTGACAGACAGATTGAGCACCGGTATGGTATCGTGCATCGATTTATCATACCCCGGTGTGATACAGCAGCTTTCTATGCCCGGCTGAGCAGACAGCGCGGTCTCAATAAGGCCCGCGTCAAACCGTATGCCTTCGTTGTTCACGAAGTATTTGTTCATACGTCCTGCATACCTAAGGTACCCGTCATCGCCCGCGTCCACAAGGTCATAGGTGTTGAGGTACCTGCCGCCGCCTGTTTCCTCAAGGCTGAAGAAACGCTTCCTTCCTATGCGTCCGCTGCTGACAGACGGCGATGAGATAAAGAGCACTCCCCTCCGGGCTCCTTCTGAAAGGTCATGGAACTCCCCTTCGTCCTCATCATAAAGCTTTACGCTCACCCCCTGAAGAGGTCTTCCCACAGAGTCATCTTCGCGGTCCGGGTCTGACAGCATGCAGGCTCCCGCCGTTTCCGAGAGGCCGTAACCCAGGGTGACCCTTGCTCCCGAACCGCAGCTTTCAAGGAACGCGTCATACTTCCCCTTCATGTACGAGGATACGTAGCTTCCGCCCACAAAAGCGAAGCTCAGGGCAGAAAGATCCGGTCTTTTTTTCAGCTTCATTAGCGCGTCCATGTACGCGGCGGTAGCGAAAAGGACATTCACCCCGGTCTTTTCGATGGTATCCGCGATATCTTCAATATATCTGACTCCGGGCGCGAGCACAAGCCTCCCTCCAAAGGCAAGCGTAAGATGCATCATGTCTGTAAAAGCATATGCGGATGACAGATCCATGAAGAGAGGGCTGACCGCTCTTCCCTGCAGTTCTTTGAACCTCTTTTCGGCCAGAAGCGCCCCGGCCGCTTCATTGAGTCCTCTGTCGGAAAGAGGCACCGGCTTATGGATCCCGTGGACAGTGCCGGATGTATGAGCTATGACGGCTGTTTCATCGTTTTTCTTTCCGAAAACTATGTCGTATGCTTCGTAGCGCTCGAGGAGTTCATCCATGAACAGCACGCCTTTGAATTTCCTTATCCTCAGCTGCGCTGTCCTTTTCAGGAGTTTTTCCTCATCAGACAGATGCTCTTCGTCTGCCGGTATCTGCAGCATTATTATCCGTCCCAGTCCGAACGCAGTGCGTTCTCTTACCAGGCGGTCAAGAAGATCCGGACCGATAATGCTGTCTGCAAGCACGAGGTCTGTGATCTCCTCTTCTCCGACCATCCTTTTCCATCTTACCGGATCCTTCAGATCAGACATGTGTACCATCGATACGGAAGTCCCTGTCATGTTGAGGCCGTAAAACGCGAATATCGTTTCGGCCGCCGGGATCCCCGTCATCGCAGCTCTGGAACCGTTTTCTCCGCATATCCCGATGGCAGAGAACACCTCTGCGTAATACTCCCATCTCCGGAACAGACGCCGGTAAGTGTATTCGCTTTTCCCCTCGCTTAACGCAATACAATCAAGGCGCTCATCACTTACCGAGTTGAGCGCCCTGATATACTGCCAGCATTTCTGTTTTGTATCGACAGCATCTGCCATGTCAGTTATTTCTTATCTTCTTTCTTTTCTTCATTCTTTGCAGACCCGGACTTCTTTGCAGGTTCAGTCTTCTTTGCAGGCTTTGCCTTCTTCGCAGGTTCGGCTTTTTTCGCCGGTTCAGGGTCTTTTACGGTCTCCGCTTTTACTTCAATGACCTCTTCTTCATCTTCGAAGTCATCATCGTCGTCACGTTCCCTGAAGCATGGAGCCTCATCGCACGAGAAGCCTGCTTTATCAGCGATCTCCTGCGTTGCCTCCGCTACTCTGGAAACTATCACGAGTCCCCTTATGATTTCACAGATCATCCTACTCCTCCTTTTCTTCGTCATCTGCTGTGAGCTTTTCGAGAAGTTTCAGAAGCTGATCCTTTTCTTTGGCATTAAGTGCAGCGAATGCCTTTGAGAATCTCTCGTTTCTCTCATCTGCCAGCTCAGCTGCCCTTGCCTTGCCGAGATCAGTGAGTTTGATGAGAGTAGCTCTCTTATCGTCCGGATCGATCTCTCTGTTGACGTATTTGTCCTTTTCGAGCTTGGAGACGAGTTCCGATACGGCAGCAGGGCTGATATCCAGCTCTTCGACGAGAGTCTTCTGCCTTACCGCTCCGTCATATGAGTCAGCGATAACGAGAAGCCTCTCCCTTACGAAAAACGGACGCGGGAAAGGGAATTCGAAAGTTTTTCTTCTGACGCTGCGAGGCGCCCTCATCACCTGTTCAAAAAGCTGTTCATCGATAGTCTTCTTCATTATCTGACTCCTTTCATTTATCGGCACGCATGATGCGCGGATATATTATTTAAGTACCTAACAATTATTTACCATCCCGTCCTTATGTTGTCAAGTACAGGCTCACTGGAAAGCGCAGTCACAGCCCAGATATGCCGGACCGGCTCCGCCCGGGATCAGCTCTATTCCCTTGAGTTTCCTGTTCTCATAGATTCCTTCGACCCTGTAAGACAGCCCGTGCACATTGCCTTCTGTTATCTGATGGATATCCACCTTGCCGCCCGCATTGCGCGGGATATGCCCGGTAAGGACACATCTGACCGGAAGCGCCGTTTTCCTGATCAGGCCTTCTTTGATATATACCTGTTCAAGCGCATCCTTTATTATCCGGTATCCGCTCATGCCCGGTCTGTCCGTCTCCACGTACAGCGCCGGCTCGGTATCGTGGATCTGCTTGTTGTATTCAGCTACCAGTCCGCAGCTTCTGATCCCTTTCTGAGCCGCAACAGCTCTCTCTATCAGTCCCGCATCAAATTTTACTCCCTTTTCGTTGATAAAGAACCTGTTCGCCCTTCCGATACAATACAGCGCTCCGTCCTCGTTTATCCTGAACAGGTCATTGGTACTCAGATACTTCTCGCCGTCAATCTCGTCGAGCTCAAATATGACCTCGTCATCGAGACGTCCGCTCGAAAGAGAAGGCGTCGAGACGTAGAGGACTCCCGTGTGCTCCTTCCCGTCGGGTTCGTAAAACCGCTTCTTGTCTTCGTTCCAGAACTTCGCCTTCACTCCCGGCAGCAGGTATCCTACCGAATCATCCTCTGTATCAGGATCGCTGAGAGTGAGTCCGACTCCGGCCTCCGTCAGCCCGTATCCGACAAGAATGTTCGCATCCGATCCGCACGCCCTGAAGAAGTCCCTGCATTTCCTGATGCTCTCAGTTGAGACGAAGTCGCCGACCAGGAGTACCGACTGAAGCGATGTCAGATCAGGCTTTATGATCGCCAGATCAAAGAGATCGATCAGAGCTGAGAAGTAGACCAGGTTGGTAGCGTGATAATATTCGACGGCAGCGATGAGATTGAACCAGATTATGACTGTCGGCAGTGTCACCAGGTTCCCTCCGTTGGCCAGAGGCGTCAGTGTCCCTATGAATTCAGCACCTCTGAACAGCGTGCCGTGCACCAGTGATTTCATCCTCGTACCTTTCGGTGCTGTCCTGCCGCTCACAGTATGCCTGCGGAGTGTCTCATTGATCGCGCTGTCAGAAAGGGGCACCGGCTTCGGGACTCCCTCGGTGGTTCCTGAAGTGTGCACGATAACTGCCGCTTCATCATCAGTCTTGTCTGCATAGCATATCCCGTGATCTCCGTACTTTTCGAGAAGTTCATCCATGAAGACGGCTCCGGGTGCTTCCCTCATCCGCCTGTGGTTGATCCTGCTCAGGCATTTATCCGCTGTAAAGGCAAACGCCCCGTTCACAGGGATATGCAGCACTATCAGATTGCGCAGCCCCATGGATCCCTTCTCGCGGAGCAGCTGCCTCAGAAGGCACGCATCTGTCAGATAGTCGACCAGTATCAGATCTGTGAGCTTCTCTTTCCTGACCACTTCCCTTAGCCTCTCAAACGTATTCTCGCTGCTGACCTGCAGCATCGAAACTGACGCTCCGGTCATGTTGAGGCCGAAGAAAGCAAAGGTCACTTCTGCGGATGCCGCACCGGTGATGCCTGCTCTCGAACCATTGCTCCCGGTGATCCCAAGCGCGGAAAAGACGCTCGCATAGCGCTCCCACAGCTCATACATCTGCAGGTAGGTATAGTCCCTGCGGCTGTCCGTCACGGCAATGAGCCTGAGATGCTCAGGATCCGTACCGTTGACTTCCTTTATGTACTGCCAGCACTTCTGGTGGATAATCTCACCGCTTTCCATGCGGGCCCTTGTCTTTTTTGAGCTCATTATCCCGCTACTCTCCTGCCTTTCTCAGCCTTCCGTTCCTGTCAAAGAAGAATACGAACAGTACGAATATGATTATGTACAGCACCAGCGGAAGCCAGAGATACATCGCCGATATCGCTGTGTTGACTGCAGGCGGCTGTGCTGTGCCCTGAGCATCGAGCGCCGCGTTGAAGCCTGCAAGCGAAAGGGAGAATCTGAAGATCACGCTTCCTATTCCCTGACCGAGCTTGAGGGATCCGGAGATGCCTGCAGAGCCGATACCCGCCTGCAGCTTCCCGGACTTTTCTCCGATATCCGTTATGAGGACCGCAAATATCCCCGGTATCATCGCGCGGTAAAGCCCGTTGCCGATGCCTCCCATGATAAGGAATACACTCAGCGCCGGCACGGATGATGTCAGGCCGAAGCCGGGAATTCCGGCAGCGGCTATGACTATTCCGGCTGTATATACATGTCTCATGCCGAATCTCTTCATCAGAAACGGCGTTATGAACTGCGCTGCCAGCGAGGCGCCCATATTGAAGGAGGTAAGCCATGCCACCTTGCCCATGTCGCCCATGATGTAAAGCGCGTAATACGTCGCGCCCGTCATCCTTGTCTGCAGTATGATATAGCACAGGAAACTGCATAGGACCATTATCAGCCAGTCTCTGTCGAGCAGCACCTGTCTGAGCCCTGCGAGCTTTTCTTTTATCCCTGCCTGTTCTTTCTTATCTTTTGATGACCCGGAGCTTCCTATCTGACATTTTCGAGTTCATCCGGCAGTCCCCTTTCATCGGCAAAAGTATTTTCGTAAACAGACAGCCTTATATCCCTGAGGCTCCCGTCCTCTCTGACCGGAATGACTCTGAATCTGTATCCGTCAACTTTGCCGGTCGCTATCTGATGGATATCCACCTTGCCCGAGGCATTGTAAGGTATCTCGTCTGTGATGATGCACTCCATCGGAAGGTTCGTATCCTTTATCGCACCTTCTGTGATGAACGCTCCCTTGAGAGCATCTGTCACGGCCTTCTGCGCATCAGCCGCCTGC
>JAFRFA010000063.1:0-9986 GCA_017434585.1 Mogibacterium sp.
CGCAGCATCGCGGCAGACAGCATTTTTGTATTGGACGAATGTTTTGAAGATGTCATTATCAGACCCTTTTCAGATACTCCACTTCGGCCGGGCTCAGTTTGCGGCACTGTCCGACCGCCAGCTTCCCGATCTCGAGATTGCCGAGTCCCGTGCGGCAGAGTTCGAGCACCGGATGCCCTATCGCCTTGAACATGCGTCTGACCTGCCGGTTCTTGCCTTCATGGATCACTATCTCTGCAAGGGTCGAATTCCGGTCATGCCTGATGAGATGCACCTCGGCAGGCGATGTAACGAAGCCGCCGATGTCTACACCGTTCTCCAGCTTCGCTGCCTCGGCCCTTGTCACTATGCCCTGTGCCCTCACGAGATATCTCTTGTTGAATCCGTGCGAAGGGTGCATCAGCTTGTTGGAAAGTTCTCCGTCATTGGTGAGTATGAGAAGACCCGAAGTATTGAGATCGAGCCTGCCCACCGGGAACACCCTTATGCTGTCGGGCACAAGCTCGGTCACAAGAGGCCTCCCTTCTTTATCGGCCGTCGATGTCACATATCCCGCCGGCTTGTTCAGGAGGTAATACACCTTCTTCGATTCGGGCTCTATGCGTTTTCCGTTGACTTCGATGATATCGCCGTCCTGCACATGGTATCCCATAGTCCTGAGGACTTCACTGTTGACCTTCACTCTTCCCTTCTCTATGAGTTCATCAGCCGCACGCCTGCTGCAGACACCGGCCGACGCAATGTACTGGTTGATCCGCATCTTTATTCTTCTTTCCCTGTTTCACCGGCAGGATCTTCGCTCTCAGCATCCGCATCCCCGGCCTCAAAATCCATGGACATCTGCCCGTAGCCTTCATCTTCGCGCTCGCGCCTCATCTCTTCGTACTCAGGCACCTCCGGAAGGTCCTTCAGCGACGCGAAGCCGAACTTCTTGAGGAATTCCTTTGTTGTCGCGTAGATGAGAGGTCTGCCGACTCCTTCGGATCTTCCCCTGATCTCGATGAGTCCCTTGTCCATCAGGCCGTCGATGACCCTCTCGCTCTTTATACCCCTGATCGAATCGATCTCTGACCTTGTGACAGGCTGGCGGTAGGCTATTATGGCGAGGACCTCAAGAGCCGCCTGGGAAAGTCTCCTGACCCTGACAGGTGTGCAGAGCTTCTTTACGAAGAGCTCGTTCTCTACAAATGTTACGTAGCCGAAAGCATCGTCCACCTCTCTTATCCTTATGCCGCGGCCCTCCTGCTCATACTCTTCCATGAGTTCTTTGAAGAGCTCCCTGACTTCCTTCCTGTCGGCCTCGAGCACCTCGGCCGCGTCCTTCACTTCCAAAGGCTCGCCCCACATGAACATCATGGTCTCGAGCGCGGATTTCATCGTTTTCTTACTGTACATCTGAAGCCTCCGTTCCGGTATCGTGATCGTCTTCGAAATCATCTTCGAATCCGTCGTCAAATTCGTCATCGCTGTATTCTATGACGCCTGCCGCCTCAGCGTCGGCCTGCGCCGCCAGTATCTCCGGATCCTTTCTGACTACCGTGATCTCTCCGAAGTTCTCCGTCTGCTCCGCGTCATACTCCATGTTCTTGATCATCGAGAGCAGCGACATGAACGAGAGAGTTATGTCATATCTGTCCGGCTCTTCAGGCAATAGTTCCGTGAAGGATACCCCCGCTACATCCGGAGTCAGTTTCTCTGCGAGCAGCACGCTCATGTCCCTGATGCGCGCCTCTATCGATTCCTTCCTCCGGCGCACCCTCTGGTAGCGCTTCGATACTTCCTCGACCTTCTTCTTTCGCGTCAGGAAGAGTATGAAGGCGTTCACGAGCTGCTCGTCGCTCGCCTTCAGTATCTCGTTCGGATCCTCCATGTACTGCGACATATCCTCGGCAGGTTTTTCGTAGATCGCGAGGTTGTACTCCTCGGCCGCCTGCAGGAATTCAGCAGCCTTCTTTGTGCGCATGTATTCGAGCAGCCTTCCCTGGAGTTCGAGCCTCGGATCTTCGATGATCTCGAGTTCGCCCTCTTCATTCATCCTCGGCAGCAGCATGTGCGACTTAAGCCTTATGAGGACGGCCGCGAGCACTATGAACTCCGTATCCACCTCGATGTTGAGCTCGTCCATCTCTTTGAGGTAGTCGATGTACTGCTCCGTTATCTCGGCGACCTTGATATCGTAGATATCCATCCTGGCGTTCTCCAGGAGGTATACGAGCAGGTCGAACGGACCCTCGAATTTATCTATCCTGACTTTGTACAAGTTATATTCCCTTTCGTTCTATAATAATATTCTGATAATTATAACAATATTTCTGGCCAGGGGGTCTGACCCCTTGGCCGGCTGTTTACCGGTCAGAAATATATCTCTTTGAGATACAGTCCCTGCGGCGGAGCCGTGAAGCCTGCTTTCGCGCGGTCGCGGCTCTCTATGGCCTCCGAAACGCTCTCCGGTGTCCTGCGGCCGTCCCCGGCCTCGACCAGCGTCCCGGCGATTATCCTCACCATGTTGTACAGGAAGCCGTCGCCAGTTATCTCTATGATGACCGACTTGTCCCCTTCGTATATATCGAGCGCCGACACCGTTCTCACGGTCGATTCCCTCGGCGTACCGCCCGCCTTCTCGAAGCACTTGAAGTCGTGCGTGCCGGTTATGTATGACGCGGCCTCTCTCATCTTGTCTGCATCGAGTTCATCCGCTCCAGAGTACTGATAGGCGCGGTTTCTTATGAATATATCGCCCGTCCTGTCTATGACGTATATGTACGTCTTGCCTTTGCACGAATACCTGGCGTGGAAGTCATCGTCCACGACCTCAGCCGAGAGTATCCGGATGTCTCCGGGCGCTCCGCATCTGCCCGCTCCTCCGGCTCCGAATCTTCTGTTCATCACCTCGGGAAGCTTCTCCACAGGCATTGGAGAGTTCCACTCGAAGCTCGCGCACTGTCCGAGAGCGTGCACCCCCGCATCCGTACGGCTCGTCCCGTGTATGTGGACGTCCTCGCCCGCGATGTATTTGAGCACATGCTCTATCTCGCCCTGTACGGTCCTGACTTCAGACTGTATCTGCCAGCCCGAAAAGTTCGTTCCGTCATATTCTATTTTTATCAGTACATTTTTTCCCATCTACAGTTCCAGTATCAGAAGATCTCCAATATTCCACAAGAAGAGGAAGTATACCGTCGTCGCGGCGCATGCGGCCGGCATCATCGCGTTCCTGTCCTTTATGCTGCTCCTGCGGCCGGCTATGAGCACCGCAGAGTACGCGGCGAAGAGCAGTGTCGTCAGAATGAATATCATCACGACGCCTGTCCTTCCGGTGACAAGGCCGATGCAGCCGAAGAATTTTATGTCCGCTCCGCCTATGGAGCCCGCTCCGAAGAGAATGTTCCCGAGGAGCAGTATCGTCAGGGATATGCCGAGACCCAGAGCTGCGCCCGCGGCCGGCTCCCACCACTTCTCGTGAAAGTCCACGAATGCAGCTGCGGATATAGCCAGCATTATGCAGAACTGGTCAGGCACCACCTTGTAGAGCTGATCGGATATGGCCATCAGAAGGACGATGAACAGCACGCAGAGCGCCGGGATCCCGAAAGAAAGGCCGGAGCCTCTTATTGCCATATATATCCCGCATATCGCGAAATATCCCGTAAAGGCGTACTTCCACGGCGTGCTCGGCAGCCTCTGCCTTCCCATGCTGTCGGCTTCGAGCAGCTTAGGCGGCAGGACCTTTCTCTCCTCGTCGAAACGGCCGGCTGCTATGTCCTCTTCAGTATAGTCCTCGAACCACCTCGCCGGGACCCTGTTGAACAGAACAACGCTGCCGTTCCCGAAGATCACAGCGAGGACGACAGCGACGGTTATTCGTATGAGCAGAGCGACACTGAATTCCACTTTTATCCTTCGGAAGGCTTCGCTTCGCTGCTGCCGTCTTCCGCTTCGTATACAGAGTCCATAGGAACGACGCCGTACGTCTCCCGGTACTCTCCGAGGCAGTGATCGAAGAACAGCCTAAGATCCTCGAATACAGTCTCGCGGTCTGTCTCGTTCAGTATCTCGTGCCTGTCGTCTTCGTAAAGACGGATATCCACCGCGCACGGCGAATTCTCGACGTATACCTGATATGCTTTTCTGACGCCCTCTCCCCAGTTGCCGACAGGGTCCTCGGCGCCGGATGTGAGGAGAAGAGGCATGCCCTCAGGCAGGTTCTTCATCCTTTTTACATCGTGAGCTTTCTGCATTCCCGCGAACATGTGGAAATACGCATTAGGCGTGAAACGGAACTGGTTCCACGGATTGGCGATATACTTGTCCACTATGTCGTTGTCCTTTGTAAGCCAGTCGGAAATGGTCCTGGCGTCAGGGATCTTTTTCAAATACTGGCCGAAGCTGATGGCATCGATAAGCCTGGCGTCTCTGCCGGTCTTTTTTGTTCCCATCAGTCTCGCCAGAGTCTTGCCCATCATGAGCACCGCGTTCGGCTGCCAGCCCGTTCCCATCACGACCACGCCCGAAAGTCCTTTCGAATAATCGCAGCTTCCGCCCGGCTCCGTTATATACTGTCTGACGAGGAAGGATCCCATGCTGTGGCCGAGCATCAGATACTTGAGATCCGGGTATTTCTCCTGCATCATGGACCTCAGCTTGTGTATGTCCGCGATGACGCAGGCATTGCCGTTCTCGCCGAAGTAGCCGTGATACTCATCAGAGATGACGGACTCGCCGTGCCCCAGATGGTCCTCTCCGCATACTACGAAATCGTGCTCGGTCAGGAATCTGGCGAACTCATCATATCTGTCGATGAATTCGACCATGCCGTGGATTATCTGAACGATGCCGGCAGGCTTTCCGTCAGGCTCCCAGCTGATCGCGTGTATCTTTGTCTTCCCGTCGGACGACGGATAATAGAAGTCTTTCTTTACCATATCGTGTCCCTCGTCATTGATGTATCAGCAATAATCTTATCATTACGGCAATACTGTCACGTTTATTATACATTATTTCACGCAGTGAAAAACACCCCGCGCAGTGAACTGTGCCGGGTGTCTCTGACTTGCAGCTGATGTTTGTCTGCGGTTTTTCTTTACAGGACTAGATGATCCCGCCGCTCTTGGAATGATGCTCGGTCATTGCGGCAATGCCGTCAGACACTTCGTCCGGATCTTCCTCAGCATGGTTTGCCATCCCGCGATCAGCGATCTTTATAAAAGATCTGCTCGTTACAGGACCTTTGGAAATTTTGCCTGTATCTCCCCACTTGCGGCCGCCGGCAACGTTCTCAAGATCTTCTGCTTCAAGCTCAATGTTGCTGTATTCTGTTTCCAGATATTTGTCTTCCATGTTTTCCTCCTGTTTACTGCGGCCTGTCCGGCTGCTTACTCCATACAAATAATCATCCCGTTACATATTATATACGATCCAGGCGCGTCTGAGGAGACATCCTCGGCGGGCGTCTTCCGTGGAACTGATAAAACTGTGTTTCTATCGTTCCGTTGTACAGCTTGCGCCTCCGGTCGGCCTTTCTGCCCAGCTGCTTCTCTATATCCCTGTCAGAGGTAATGAGAAAGAACGACCACATCGGGCACTCTTCCATCATCTCTTTTATATGCGCATATATCGCCGCTATGCCTTTGTTGTCTCCGATACGCCTGCCGTACGGCAGATTGGAGATCACGACCACAGGGTCATCCTTTGCTGCTCCCTTCGGGATACCTGCTCCCGGCTCCCATTTAGTCATGTCCATCTTTATGATGTCTATATCGTCAGCGACTCCGGCCTCGTCTGCGTTCTCCTTCGCGGCTCTGACAGCTCTGGCATCTATGTCCATTGCGGTTATGCGAAGAGGAGTATCGAAGTCCGCAGCCTCATACGCGAGGCGTCTCTCCTCTTTCCATATGTCAGTCCCCGCAAAGACATCCCAGTCTTCCGACGCAAAACTCCGGCTGAGGCCCGGCGCGATGTTCCTGGCTATCATGGCTGCTTCGACCGGTATGGTGCCCGAGCCGCAGCACGGATCTGCCATCACCCTGTCCTTACTGTAAAAGCTGAGCTGCACGAGCGCCGCGGCCAGCGTCTCCTTCATCGGAGCCGCCACATCGCGCACGCGATAGCCCCTCTTGTGCAGGCCCGCTCCGCTCGTATCCAGCAGCAGCAGGAAGCGGTCCTTGTGCGCTATGAATCTTATCCTGTACTCCGCGCCCGTTTCCGGGAGCTTATCCAGGCAGTAGAACTCGGACAGTCTCACGGAGACAGCTTTTTTCACTATGCTCTGGCAGGCCGGCACGCTGTGCAGCGCCGACTTTACCGAACCTCCGACAACAGGAAAAGCGCCTTCCATCGGGATGATGCTCTCCCACTCGAGCGCTTTGGTCTGCTGGAACAGCTCTTCGAACTCGCACGCGTCAAATTCGCCCATGCGCACATAGACTCTGTCAGCGCTTCTGAGCCACAGGTTCGAGCGGGCTATGGCCCTTTCGTCTCCCATGTACGTGACCCTGCCGTCCTCGGTCTTAAGCACCTTGTATCCGAGAGATTCTATCTCGCGTCTGACGACAGCCTCCAGACCGAATGTCGCTGTCGCAACCAGTTCAAGTTTCAAGTATGCAGTTCCTCTATATCCTTATATCTATGTCAAAACCCGACTTGTACGGCACGACCATACCATGGTCTCCCTCTGAGCGGGCCTTGCGTGTCTTGTTCATATCTATTACGCGCTGGTTCTCTGAGCCGCAGTACACGAGAGTCAGGTTCCTGAGCGACTCGTCGTATCTGCCGTCCACCAGCATGTCGAGCATCGATAGAAGCTCGTCCGTCGCCGGATCATGTCTCGCCTCGAGCTCATCGAGCGTGTAACCGCTGTAGCTCATCAGGGTTAGCCCCGCGTCCCTGCAGAGCTTCGCCAGCTCGATCAGCGCATCCGCCTGTTCGAAAGGCTCTCCGCCCGAGAACGTGACTCCGCGCAGGTTAGGGTTCTTCTTGATCTGATCAAAGATCTCGCCGACAGTCATGTCCTCGCCCGCCTCGAAAGACCAGGATTCCGGATTATGGCAGCCGTGGCAGTGGTGCGGACATCCCTGCACAAAAAGCACATAGCGAAATCCCGGCCCGTCCACTATGGACTCGGGCTCGATGCCGCATACTCTTATTACCTTTTCTCTGCCTGTTCCTTCCATGTCTGTCTCTTTTGTCCCCGGTACGGAAAGAGCCTGGCTTCACAGCCAGGCTCAAATTTCAAAAAATGAGTGTTTGTCTAGTTCTTCGAAAGGCCGTGCTTTACCCTGTCTTCTACCTCGGCTCTCTTGCCGTTGTTGAATCTGTCAAGTGTTCCGACGAGGTATCCCGTGATCCTTCTGATCCTTTCGAATTCTACGCCTTCTCCAACTTTACCATTGACGTTCTTTACTACGTTATTGTTCATCTCTCCACCTCCATTTTCGCTCAATCGTTATTGTACTCATACTGAGCGCTTATGTAAAGTCCAAATCGTGTATATTGTTGTTTTTTAAGACTTGACCACAGCATATTGTGGATAAATCTGTTGATAACTCTGTGGAAAAGTCTGCCTGGCCAGGGGGGGTCTGACCCCCTGGCCGCATTTATTATGTCTTAGTGAGTGCAGTCGCACGGTATCGGCACGCTAGGGTACTTCATGCGCAGCTCGTTGAGCCTCTCTATCGAGACCGGCTCGCCCTCGCGCCTTCCGCACCTCGGGCATACATCATCGATCACTCCGGTGTACCCGCAGACAGGATCCCTGTCCACAGGGTGATTGACGCTGCCGTATCCGATGCCGACTTCCTTCATGTACCTGATGATGGTCTCGAAAGCCTCAGGGTTCTTTGCAGTGTCGCCGTCGAGTTCAACATAGCTGATGTGTCCGGCGTTTGTCAGATCGTGGTACGGAGCCTCGATGTCGAGCTTCTCGAACGCCCCGATCGGATAGTACACAGGAACGTGGAATGAGTTCGTGTAGTAATCCCTGTCTGTGACGCCTTCGATCTTGCCGTACTTTTCTCTGTCGATCTTGACGAACCTTCCCGAAAGTCCCTCGGCCGGTGTCGCAAGCAGAGTGAAGTTGAGTCCTGTCTCGGCACTCTTCCTGTCTACGAAGTCTCTCATGTGCTTAACGATCTCGAAAGCCTGTTCTCTGGCCCTCTCGTCCTCGGCATGGTGCTTGCCCGTCAGAGCCTTCATCGTCTCGGCGAGCCCGATGAATCCCATCGAGAGTGTGCCGTGCTTCAGTATCTCGGCAACACTGTCATCAGGTCCGATCTCATCCGAGTCGATCCAGATTCCCTGGCCCATCAGGAACGGATAGTTGCGCCCTCTCTTGCTGCACTGGATCTTGAATCTGTGAAGCAGCTGTCTGGAGACGAGCTCCATCATGGCGTCTAGCTTCCTGTAGAATGCATCGAAGTCCCTGTTGGCCTCGATCGCGATCCTAGGCAGGTTGATCGATGTGAAGCTGAGGTTTCCTCTGCCGCATACGACCGCCTTGGTCGGGTCGTAGTTGTTCGCCATTACTCTTGTGCGGCATCCCATGTATGCGACCTCTGTATTGTAATCGCCTTCTTTATAGAACTTCTTGTTGAAAGGCGCATCGAGGAAGCTGAAGTTCGGGAAGAGCCTCTTTGCGGAGCATCTTACCGCCAGCTTGAAGAGATCGTAGTTCGGATCTCCCTCGTTGAAGTTGATGCCTTCCTTTACCTTGAAGATCGATACCGGGAAGATCGGCGTCTCGCCGTTTCCGAGTCCCGCCTCTGTAGCAAGCAGGAAGTTCTTGATGACCATGCGGCCTTCAGGCGTCGTATCCGTTCCGAAGTTGACCGAGCTGAACGGCACCTGCGCTCCGGCTCTGGAGTTCATGGTGTTGAGGTTGTGGATCAGCGCCTCCATCGCCTGGTAGGTCATCTTGTCCGTCCTCGCCCATGCTGCTTCCGAAGCCTGCTCAGAGCATGCGACAAGTTCTTCTCTTGTGAGTCCGCCTGCCTCGCCGGTCCTGTCGAACCATTCGCCGAGCACTTCACCGTAAGAGCCGTTCGTTTCGAGGGTCGGCTCCGGCGAACCCGCCCTGATACTGTCGGAAAGATCCTTGGCATCAGCGTAGTGCATGCCGGTCTTCGCAGCGATGATCTCTGTCAGAGCCGCGTAGAATTCCTTGACATATGTCCTTGCGACGCCCGGCGCCATCGAGTAGTCGAAGTTAGGTACCGACTGGCCTCCGTGCATCTCGTTCTGGTTGGCCTGGATCGCGATGCATGCGAGAGAAGCATAGCTCATGATCGACTGAGGCTCTCTGAGATAGCCGTGTCCTGTGCAGAATCCGTCCTTGAACAGCTTGATCAGGTCGATCTGGCAGCAAGTCTCGGTGAGCATGTAGAAGTCCTTGTCGTGGATATGGATATCTCCGTTGATGTGAGCCTTTGCGATGTCCTTAGGCAGCACATAGTTGTCGACGAAGTACTTCGCTCCCTCGGAACCGTACTTGAGCATAGTACCCATCGATGTGTCGCCGTCGATATTGGCATTCTCTCTCTTGATGTCCGCGTCCTTGGAGTACGAATAGGTCAGCTCGTTGTAGATGTTCATCAGGTCGGACTCGGCCTCTCTTATCTTGGCGTGCTCGGCACGGTAGAGTATGTAGGCCTTGGCAGTCTTCTCGTAGTCATACTTGATAAGCATCTGCTCGACTATATCCTGCACCTGTTCTACCGTGCAGGTATCTCCCTCGAGCTGCTCTACGACCTTTTTTGTGAGGTAGGTGAAATCGATACTCGACATCCTCTCGCCGTCGACCGCTTTGTTTGCCGCGTAGATGGCGTTGAATATCTTGGATTCGTCGAACGGCATCTCATTGCCGTCTCTTTTGATAATGCTGTTCATCTCTCAGTTTTCCTTTGTTTACCTTATATATTTAGTTGTAATTATTACCTCTCTCTTTTTGGGGCGAAAAAAATACCCTTCCGCCCAAGACACTATATATTGTAGTC
>JAFRFA010000064.1:0-2954 GCA_017434585.1 Mogibacterium sp.
CATCTGCAGCGAGAACGGAGACATCCTAGCCTCTGTGTATCTCGATGCCGCTGCTCCGTCGCCGTCGACCGAACCGAAGTTTCCGTGTCCGTCGACAAGAGGGTAGCGGGTCGAGAAATCCTGGGCCATCTTGACCATCGCATCGTATATGGAGGAGTCGCCGTGCGGGTGGTATTTACCCATGACCTCTCCGACGATACGCGCGGATTTCTTATGAGGTTTGTCCGGTGTGATGCCGAGCGAATGCATGCCGTACAGGATACGCCTGTGTACCGGCTTGAGTCCGTCGCGCACGTCCGGAAGAGCACGTCCCACGATTACGCTCATCGCGTAGTCGATGTACGAGTTTTTCATCTCGTCGTATATCTCGTGCTCGATTATGTTGCTGTTGTCCAGTAGATTTGCCATTTCTTTTCCTTAATGTATTAGATATCCAGGTTCTGCACGTAGCGCGCATTCTCTTCGATGAAGGCCTTGCGCGGCGGGACTTTGTCGCCCATGAGGGTCGTGAAGATCTCGTCTGCCGCCTGGGCGTCGTCCATCGTGATCCTGATCAGGGTGCGGTGGTCGTAGTCCATCGTGGTCTCCCAGAGCTGGTTGAAGTCCATCTCGCCGAGGCCCTTGTAACGCTGGATCTCGATCTTGTTGTTGCTCCCCTTGCTCTTGAGCTCGGCGAGCAGCTTGTCCTGCTCGGCATCCGAGTATGTGTACCATATCTGCTTGCCCTGCTTGACCCTGAAGAGAGGCGGCTGGGCGGCGTAGACATAGCCCTGCTCGATGAGCGGCGTCATGTATCTGAAGAAGAATGTCAGAAGCAGAGTCCTGATGTGGGCTCCGTCGACGTCCGCATCCGTCATGATAATGATCTTGTGGTAGCGCAGCTTGTCGAGGTCGAACTCCTGCCCGATATTGCATCCGAAGGCCGTGATCATGTTCTTGATCTCTTCGGAGCTGAGCACTCTGTCGAGCCTTGCCTTTTCTACGTTCAGGATCTTTCCTCTGAGAGGAAGCACCGCCTGGCGCTTTCTGTCGCGGCCCTGCTTGGCCGATCCGCCCGCGGAGTCACCCTCTACGAGGAAGATCTCGGAAAGTGCCGGATCCTTTTCGGAACAGTCGGCGAGCTTGCCCGGAAGGGAAGTCGTCTCGAGCACCGATGTCTTTCTTGTGATCTCTCTGGCCTTTCTCGCGGCTTCTCTGGCGCGCTGAGCCTTGAGGCACTTGTCGATGATGACCTTGGCCTGCTTCGGATTCTCCTCGAGGAAGTAGGTGAGCTGCTCCGTCGTGTTGGTCTCTACGAAGCCCTTGACTTCGGCGTTGCCGAGCTTGGCCTTCGTCTGTCCCTCGAACTGCGGGTTCGTCAGCTTGACCGACACGATCGCGGTCAGTCCTTCACGCACGTCATCGCCCTGAAGAGCGTCCTCGTTCTCCTTGATGAACTTGTTGCGCTTCGCGTAGTCGTTTATCGTCCTTGTCAGCGAAGACTTGAAGCCCACTTCGTGGAATCCGCCCTCGTTGGTGTGGATGTTGTTAGCGAACGAGAGTATGTTCTCGCTGTAGCGGTCGGTGTACTGCAGCGCCACCTCGACGGAATACCCCTTCTTCTCCGCTTCGTAATAGAAGATAGTAGGGTTGATCACATCCTTGTTGTTGTTGAGGTAGGCTACGAATTCCTTGATGCCTCCTTCGAAGCAGAAGTGGTCCTTCGTCTGAGGGCTGGTCCTTTTGTCGACGAGGTCGATCGTCAGGCCCTTGTTCAGGAAGGCCATCTCGCGGAGCCTCCTCTGGAGAGTGCCGTAGTCGTACACTGTCTCGTCGAAGATCTCGGGATCCGGCCAGAACTGTGTATGCGAGCCGGTCTTGCCGGTCTTGTACTCGCCTACGACCTTGAGCTCTGTCGAGCGTTCGCCCTTGAAGTACTCCTGCTCGTAGATCTTGTGGTCGCGCCTGACCTGGACGATCATGTGCGTCGAGAGCGCGTTGACTACCGACGCGCCGACTCCGTGGAGTCCGCCCGAGACCTTGTATCCTCCGCCGCCGAACTTACCGCCGGCGTGCAGCTGTGTGTGGATGACCTCGACTGCCGGGATTCCCATCTTAGGGTGGATATCTACCGGCATGCCTCTCCCGTCATCGGATACCGTTATGGAGTTGTCCGGCTCTATGGTTACTGTGATGTTCCTGCAGTAGCCGGCAAGCGCTTCGTCGACCGAGTTGTCCACGATCTCGTATACGAGGTGATGGAGTCCAGCAGGGCCGGTACTTCCGATGTACATTCCCGGCCTTAGTCTGACCGGTTTGAGACCTTCGAGTACCTCTATCTGACTCGCGCCGTATTCCTGTTTTTCTGCCATTCGTTCGTTCCTTTTCTTTCTTTTAAGGTGATATTGTCTGAGTCCGTTTTCGAATGCGAAAGTACAATCTGCGTCCGGGATCACTGTATGCCTTGGAACTGCTGGCTCGCACTAAAAAACGGGCATTGCATCCCATTGATTTTACGCCCGAATTTTACCATATAAGCGATTTTTTTGCAAGTTATTCCACAATATCTTGTATTTTCAAAAAATCCCCTTAAATCGAAAATTTTCGCCCCAATCCGGCATTTGTTCCTCGAAAAACCCGTCCCGGCGCTTTCTTCCGGACCGCAAAAATACAAGAGATTCTTGTTATTTACATCGGCAGTGCAATATACTGATATTCAAATGGGTAACGATATAAAGATGCAGACAAGTGAATTCGATACCAGGGAGGTCAATCGCAAGATAGCGAGGATCGCTTCACCGATAGCCGTACAGGGCGTGGTGACCGCGACGCTTACCATGGTGGACAATCTCATGGTGGGCATGCTGGGCGAGACGGAGCTTGCGGCGGTAGGTGTCGCAGGCCAGATCTTCATGGTCCACTACCTCATACTTTTCGGATTCGTGAGCGGGACCGCTACCTTCATGGCGCAGTTC
>JAFRFA010000065.1:0-10488 GCA_017434585.1 Mogibacterium sp.
AGTACATGAGAACGGTAATGCAGGAAGAACCGCTTGATCCGTCGCTCGAGATACTCGACGATGAGAATTCTTGGTAAGAACACCGGAGGTGTATAGAAATGAAAAAGAAACTGCTCAAACTGCTGCTGTATATCATGACCGGAGGCCTCGCGTTCTTCGTGGTCACATTTACAGTATATTTCTTCAACCTCGACATGAAGCTGACTTCGATGATCGAGCCGCTGCTTCTCAAGTGGTACGACAGGATCCCTAGGAACCAGCACCTGTAAGGACTGAAGAAACGTCCCCTGCAGCAGAGGGGATCTAAAACAGAGGGACCTTACAAAAGGAACCGCCTCTCAAACAGAGGGATTTTTAACTGCGAAGGCCGTCCCGTTCATCCGGGACGGTCTTTTCAGGTATGATTAAACTGTCTGAGTGTATTATCCTGAGAATAAGTGCATATATTACACCGCATCCTCAGGAAACATGATAGTGTCAGCTGACATATGAGGTGCGATGAAGGAAAAATTTGAAAAAATTTCAATTCCTACCTTGACAATAGGAAATCCTGGTGCTAATATGTGCATGTAAGTAAGGGTTAGACAAGACTAACTAATAGTCGCTAACCGCACCATAATACTTTCATCCCTCTTTAATACAATATCTACACACAACGCAAAAATGCCGCAGAGAGCGGCATTTTTGTTGTATGCATTATTATGAGGTTTGATTCAGCTTGAGGATTCTCTGCCTCTGCCTTTCTTCAGGATCATTCCCGCAATGAGCGCGAGGATGACCGAAACTACAGCGAAGATGCATCCTATCCACACCGCGGCATCAGCGAATACCTGCTCCTGCATGATGTTGATGAGGTTGTCTTTGTCAGGGTAGAGTATCCACAGATCGTTGTCAAAGAACAGATGGTGGAACTCCGTGAAGACGAAGGTGAAGTCGATCACGGCCATGATCGCTATGCACAATGCCAGCATGATCACTGCGGCAAACGAATACAGATAGCCGCGCGCCATGATCCGGAGAGTCTTCTCTCTGCTGTTGTGCATATATATGTATATCGTAAAAACTATGAAGATAAAGATCGCGATCACTCTTGCCCGCATGCCTGCCATGAAGAGCTCCCTGCAGTCGGCGAGATGAGATTTCTCGCGCTCAGTAAAGAAGGGAGCGGTGACACCGTCTATCGTCGCCTCGGTATCATCGAGAGTGTCGATCTTCCCTATGCAGTAGTCGAGCATGTCCTCGGTAACATGCACGGCGTCATCGAGAGACATCTCTCCGTTCACATAAGAGGGAGTGTCGTATTTCGCGTATTCGTTCCTCCACCAGTTAGGTATCCAGAAACATACCGCCTGCACCGAAGTGGTCAGCAGAATAAAGAGCAGGCATAGCCCGCATACGAATGCGCATATCCTGTGTGTCGTTTCAGATCCGTGTATCTTCTGCATATGTCGCCGCTGTATCGTTTCCCTTTCAGGTCCCTGACAGTGCAGGGACCGGTGATTGCGATGGCTTTACATCCCCGGCCGTACCGGGATCCATTGTTCACAATGAAATCATAGACTCACGGGTAACGAAAAACAATACAAAAAAACACACGCCACTTTCACACTTTAGCGCGTGAAAGTGTTATAATGCCTTTGTGAAGTTTCGGATACAGCGGGCAGCAGCGGGCAGCGCCTGGCACAAGAGGAGAGATCCTTTACAGCAATGCACAGGCGGCCAGAGCTTTAGCGAAAGCGGAAGGGAGCAGGCAGGAATGATCACCGATAAAGAAAAGAAAAACATGCAGCAGTTCTATAAGGCCATACTGTCGCTCGAAAATGAAGAGGAGTGCCGCAGGTTCTTCGATGATGTCGCGACCATAAAGGAGGTGCTCGATCTTTCGGCGAGGCTCGAGGTCGCGCGCATGCTCTCGGAAGGCGCTGTATTCAGTGAGATCAGCAAAGAGACGGGCGCGAGCTCGGCGACCATAAGCCGCGTAAACAAATGCATAAGTTACGGAGAGGGCGGCTATGAGACCGTGCTGAAGAGAATGAAATAATAAAAAAGATGCCTGCATTACCGCGGGCATCTTTGATATCTGTATCTGAACTATTCGTCTGCCTTCACTTCGACTCCGTCGTATTTGAAGCAGTCCATGAACCTCAGCTTGAAGAGGTTCTTTTTATGCAGCGTATCTATGCGTTCTTTCGTCGCCGGATCATCGATCTCGCCCGTGCGGATGTAGCGGTCGAGAACAGCATAGGTGAATCCTAGCTTGTCCTCGTCGCTCATGCCGGACAGTCCGTCTGAAGGGACCTTTTCGATAAGCACCTCAGGAAGGCCGAGAACTCTGCCCATGGCCCTGATCTCAGCGGTCGTGAAGCACGACATCGGACTGAAGTCGCCGACGGAATCGCCGTAGCGGGTCGAATAGCCCACCCAGTCCTCGGAGAGATTGCAGGTGTTGACGACCCTGCCGTTCCTGCTCTGGCACACTGCATATAGCGTGGACATGCGCAGTCTCGGAGGCAGGTTGATGATGGTGTCCTTCGACGGCTCGAGGCCTGCCGACTTCATCTCTTCGATAACTGAATCGAAGGCGCCCTTTATATTTATTGTATAGTTTTCGATCCCGAGATGGCCCGCCAGAAGTTTAGCCATGTCTATGTCGGCCTGTTCGCCGTTAGGCATCATGACGCCGATGACCCGGTCCTTTCCGAGCGCTTCAGCGCATAGGGCGGCGGCGATGGAGCTGTCCTTGCCCCCGCTCACGCCTACTATCGCATTGCAGCCAGGACCGTTCACTTCGAACCAGTCTCTTATCCATTTGACAGTCGCCTTTACGGCTCTTTCAGCATCGAAACCCATAACGCACCTCTCTTATATATCTTCACAGAATCATCGTGAATCTTCACCTCACAATTATATCATATGCGTTTCGTGTGGTATACTGAAGGCTGACAGAAAAAGCAAGGAGAACTGAACATGAAACCTTATTACATAAAAGATCTCAGACCTGACGAAGGCACCCGCATCGAGGACAGATACCTCGTAAAAAGCACCGATATCAGAGACGGCAACAACGGCAAGAGACACCTTTATCTGACTCTTTCGGATGCGACTGGAGACATCCAGTCCGTAAAATGGAGTCTCACTCCGGACGAACTCAGCTCGTATTCGAAGATAGAGCCGGGAATGGTCATTACCGTCGTCGGAAGGTGCCGCGACTACAAGGGGCAGAACCAGCTCATACTCGACAGGATCAAAGGCCGCGCCAGAGAGGACTCCTTCGAAAGAGCCGATCTCTACAGAGCCGCGCCAGAAAAGCCTGAAGACATGTACGATTACATAGTCGGCAGGATCAACGCATTTGAGGATGAAGAACTGAAAAAACTCTGCCTGAGTTTCTACGAGGGCGAAAGGGAAAGGCTGATGTACTGGCCGGCCGCGATGAGCAACCACCACGCCGAGTACGCGGGACTCCTTTACCACGTCAAGCGCATGATGATGATGGGCGAGAGGGCGTGCGAGGTATATACATATCTCAACAAAGACCTGCTGCTCGCGGGAGTCGCTCTTCACGACATCGAGAAGCTCAACGAACTGGATTCCGACGAGAACGGAGTCGTTCCTGAATACACACTCGAGGGGAAGATGCTCGGCCATCTGGTGATGGGCGTCGAGACGATCGGAGAGCGCTGCAAGGAACTCGGGATCGACCCTGAGAAGTGCCTGCTGATGCAGCACATGTCGCTCTCGCATCACTACGAGCCGGACTTCGGAAGCCCGAAGAAACCGCTCTTCCCTGAAGCCGAGATGCTGCACTATCTCGACATGACAGATGCAAAGATGTTCGACATGGAAGACGCCCTGAAGAGCGTTGAGCCGGGCGGCTTCAGCGAGAGGGTGTTTACGCTCGACAACAGAAGACTGTACAAAAGGACTTTCTAGATGCAGCAGGAAGGCAGACTCGGAAAGATAATCTACCATAATGAAGAAAACGGCTATACCGTGGCGATCCTGTCCACAGCGGAAGGTTCCATGCGCATAGCCGGTTCTTTTGCCGAACCCAGGACGGGCGGAGATTACCGTGTCGAGGGAAGGTTCACCGTCCATCCGAAATACGGCGAACAGTTCAGCTTCACATCCTACGAGGAACTGCTGCCCGAGGGGACAGAAGCTATATTCGACTTTCTTGCAGCCGGCAATATCAGGGGCATAGGCCCCGCCACGGCGAGGACCCTGGTCGACACCTTCGGAGAGGACACGCTGACGGTGATCGAAGAGACTCCCGAGAAGCTGCTTTCAGTGAGCGGCATAGGAGTGAAGACCCTCGAAAAGATAAGCGAATCATTCCGCGAGTCGAGAGAGGTAGCGAACACAGCCATAGAGCTTCGCGAACTCGGCATAGAGATGAGCGAAGCGGTCAGAGTATACAAGATATACGGCAGGGACGCGCTGGATATAGTCAGGGAAAATCCCTACACGCTCGCGGATGACATACGCGGCATCACATTCAACCGCGCGGATGCCATCGCGGCGAAGATGGGACTCGAGCCAGAAAGCAGCGTCAGGATAGAAAGCGGCATACGCCACATGCTTAAGTCGTGGGCGATGTCGGGCAGCACTCTGATGCCCGAGAGCCTGCTGATCGAAAAGACGGCAGAGCTGCTGGATGTGATGATGGACAGTGTCGCGGATTCAGTCAGGGACATGGTCTTTGCCGGCGAGCTCGAAGAGGACCGGATAGACGATGTCGCTGTGATCTATCTGTACGGATATTACCACGCGGAGCAGAGGGTGGCTCACGCCCTTGCATCACTGATCAAGGCTCCGCCGAAACAGGTGCCGGTCAGCCTTGAGAACGCGCTTTACTCGACAGAGCAGAGCATAGACGCGGAGGGCGAGGTGAAGCTCTCCGAAGAGCAGAGAAGGGCGGTCGTCGAATGCCTGTCCGGGAACGTCACGATAATCACCGGCGGGCCGGGAACGGGAAAGACGACTATCATAAATACGCTTGTCAGGATATTCGAATTTGCCGGCATGTCCTTCGCCCTGGCAGCTCCTACGGGAAGGGCGGCCAAGAGGATGGAGGAGGCGACCGGCAGGCCCGCTATGACGATACACCGCCTGCTCGAGTTCGTCTGGTCCGACGAGGAGGACCTTCTGAACTTCGGCAGGAACGAGGAGAATCCGCTCGAACAGGATGTGATAATAGTCGATGAGGCGTCGATGATAGATCTGATGCTGATGGACGGACTTCTGAATGCGGTAAAGGAAGGCACGCGCGTCATATTCACGGGCGACGCCGACCAGCTGCCGCCTGTAGGAGCGGGCAACGTGCTGCGCGACATGATAGCGAGCGAATGCATCCCGGTCATAAGGCTCAAAGAGATATTCAGGCAGGCCGAAGGCAGCGGCATAGTGACCGCATCCCACATGATAAACGGCGGGGACTACCCGGCAAAGCAGATAGGCGAGGATTTCTACATCATCGCCAGGATGAACGAGACCGCGGTCACGGATACTATAAGGGAACTCATCGGAGGACGCATTGCAAACAGCTTCAGCTTCGTGAAGTCCGCGGATGACATACAGGTGCTGACGCCGACTAAGCGCGGCATGCTCGGAGCACCGGGCCTCAACAATATGCTGCAGGAGATCATCAACCCGCCTGAAGAGGGCAGGGCCGAACTCAGAGTCGGACCTGTGACATTCCGCGAGGGCGACAAGGTCATGCAGCTCCGGAACAACTACGGAGCGGAGTGGCGCACGGACTATTTCACGACGGAGGGCGAGGGCGTCTTCAACGGCGACATGGGCATCATCGAAGAGATCGATACCGAAGACAGAAAGATGACCGTGAGGATGGATGACCGCATCATAGAATACAGCGGCGAGATGCTCGAAGAACTCGACCTGGCCTATGCAGTCACCGTCCACAAGAGCCAGGGCTCGGAATTCCCGGTAGTGATAATACCGGTGCTGCGCTTCCCTCCGATGCTGATGACCAGGAACCTGCTCTACACAGCAGTCACCAGGGGCAAGCGCCTCGTGCTGATAATAGGCGATCCTGCGAGGGTGCGCATGATGACAGACAACAACCGCGCCGACGGCAGATACACGGGCCTGAAGGAAAGGCTCATCGCGCTGGACGCGGATCCTTTCGGACGTTACTAAAGGAGGTTTCAGATGGCAAAGAAAAAGATCGATACCGGCATAGTGGTCGTAGGAGCCGCGTTCGTGGATATCAAGGGATATCCGTACTCGCAGTATATTCCGACGGGGCGCAATTCAGGCTTCGTGGTCGAGGTGCACGGCGGAGTCGGACGAAACATTGCCGAAGACATCGCGAACGTCGAGCTGAGGCCGACTTTCGTGACCGTGCTCGATCAGCGGAACATCAGCACGGAGGTAGCGGACAAGCTCGCCAAGCACCGCTGCAATACCGATTACATAAAGAGGACCGACGACGGCCTCGGCACATGGCTGGCGGTTTTCGACAACAGCGGCGATGTCGTGGCGTCCATATCCAAGCGCCCCGATCTCATGCCTATGCTCGAAATGCTCGATGAGAAGGGCGACGAGATATTCAGGGGAGCGGACAGCATAGCGGTCGAATTCGATATCGAGGTGCCTATCCTCAAGAGGATCATCGAGCTTGCCGAAAAGCACGGAAAGAAGATATACGCGGTGGTCTCGAACATGTCGATCGCGATCGAAAGAAGAGACCTTTTGAAACACATAGCCTGCCTGGTATGCAATTTACAGGAGGCCGAGCTGCTTTTCTCCGAGGACTTCGAAGAGATCGCGCCTGAAGACATGGGAGAGGTGCTTGACGAAAAGATCAATGCCGCAAGGATGCCTGCGATCGTTGTCACGATGGGAGAACACGGCGCGGCTTACGCATCGCTTGACGGCGAGCACGGTTACTGTCCTGCGCCGAAGGTGGATGTAAAGGACACGACTGGAGCGGGAGACGCATTCTTCTCGGGCGTTGCGATCGGGCTGACATACGGAAAGAGCCTCAGCGAAGCATGCGAGATAGGCACGAGGCTGTCGGCTTCCGTCATCATCACCGACGAGAACGTATGCCCGAGGTTCATGCCTGCCGAGTTCGGCATCGATGTAGTCAAGGACTGAGAGATAATGAAAAACGGTTCATTGCTCAAAAGAATAGGGAATGGAGCGCTCGACCTCATTTACCCGATGAGCCTCTGCTGTATCAGCTGCGGCAAGATCATAGATGACAGCCGCACATACAGGCTGTGCAACGAGTGCATGGAGGCTGCAAGCTGGGCAGGCGCGAGACGCTGCGCGAAGTGCGGCCGGCCTCTTGCAGAAAACGATCCGGGAGAGCGCTGTTTTGCGTGCAGCTCAAGAGATGCGGGCGAAGACGGGCACAGCTTCGACAAAGGGCATGCCTGCGCGGGCTACGGGACCGTCGAGCAGGCTGTCATATTCGCCTTCAAATACGGATCGAGGAGCGACATCGGAAGTACTCTCGGAGAGATGATGTTCGACCGCATGGCATCGGAATACGGAGAGGACGAGCTGGCGGGGATGTACGATCTGGTAGTGCCGGTCCCGGTCAGCAATGCAAAGAAAAAGAAGAGGGGATATAATCACGCGGCGCTCATGGCCGAAAGCTTTGCGAAAAGAGCCGGCCTGATATGCGACAGCAGCATGATCATACGGACGAGAGACACGGCTCCGATGAAGGGGCTCAGTCCGGGAGAAAGACGCGCCAATATCAGCGGAGCGTTTGAGATCAGGGAACGCAGACGTCCGCTGGTCGCGGGCAAAAACATCCTTATAGCAGAAATAACAAGAACGTATATGATCAAAGCACATGTTACTGCAATTGCTTGATTCCTTTGAAAATCAGCCATTCTCAAAAAGCCACCTAAAAACGGGTGGCTATTCGATTGTAATTATCGTCATAGTTTAACTTAGTGATGATACAACGCTGGTGCATAACGGTGCATATCATTAAACGGTAATATAAGCACTCAGATATTTACAGCCTTGACAGTTCCCGTGCCTTGAGTGATAGATAGGGCATCAAAACTCAAGGAGGAGCGGATCATGTTTAAGAGCGAAGTGGATTTCAGACTGACTAAATGGCTGATAGCAAATCTGAGTTATGCGGGACTGATCACCGATGAAGAGATGCGGATGATTTGGAAGCGTGCAGCAGATCATTATAAATCACCGTTCTCTGAACTGGAAGATTTCAGAAGAACCATCGGGGAAGGGGTGACAGTAGATGAGAGATAGAGTCATCCGCCGGATCGAACCGATTCCTAAAATGCCGGCGCCGGGCGGGATGAAGAAAGCAGTTATGAGGGTCGCTGCATACGCAAGGGTGTCTTCGGATAATGAAGATCAGTCCCTCAGCCTTGAGGCACAGATCGATTATTACAGAAAGAAGATATCTGAGAATCCTAAATGGGAGTTTGTGGACATCTATCACGATGACGGAATCTCTGGCCTGTCAATGAAAAAGCGGGCCGGCTTCAACGCCATGATAGAAGATTGCATGGCGGGCAAAATCGACCTTGTAATGACCAAATCCATATCACGCTTTGCCAGGAACACCGTAGATACTGTTACGACCATACGAAAACTGAAAGATAAGGGCGTAGGAGTACTGTTTGAGAAAGAGAATATATTCACGCTTGATTCAAAGGGTGAGTTTGTACTGACACTGATGTCTTCTCTTGCTCAGGAGGAGTCAAGGTCGATATCTGAAAATGTGTCATGGGGGCACAGGAAGAGATTTGCAGACGGGAAGGGTAGTTTTGCATATAGCAATTTTCTCGGGTATGACAAAGGCCCTTTGAAGTTCACGGTAGTGATCAACGAAGAACAAGCGATGATCGTGAAGAGGGTCTTTCTGTTATTCCTGGCCGGATATACGCCACACCGTATAGCTGCAATTCTTACGGAAGAGGGAATTGCCTCTCCAATGGGAAAAGATATATGGCGACAGGGGACTGTCGACCGCATGCTCAAAAATGAGAAATATAAAGGCGACATGCTCCTACAGAAGCAAATCACTGTAGACTACCTTACCAAGAAGGTCAAAAAGAATGAAGGAGAGCTTCCACAGTATTATGTTACGGACGACCATGAGCCTATCATATCGAGGTGGTTGTTTGACTATGTGCAGGAAATAATAGAGAAGCGAAAAGATATCCTCGAATTCAGATACAGCGGTGTAGGTTTGTTTAACAGCAAGATTATCTGCGGGAAGTGCGGAAATATGTTTGGACCGCGCCCTTGGCACTCTACAGATAAGTACAGAAATATAATTTGGCAGTGCCGCAACAGAGTGGTAAAAGGAGAGCCGAAATGCAGGACGTACAATCTCTATGATAAGTACTTGCACTTTTTGATTGCAGATATTGCGGTGGGCCTTATATTTAACAGGGACCTTGCTTCATGGGTGTTGGAGCAGCTATATGAAATGCTGACAAAGGACAGATACGAGGTGGCTGCAGAGTGGATAAGGAAACTAAAGAATAAGACCAGATGGCAGCTTTACTCTGACGAAGAAGACATATCTATCATAACCACATCACTGGTTATCATGCCTGAGAAGGTTTTGATCGTAAGTTTAATTGACGGAACAAAGACAAGACGCAAACTGCGACGGTATAAGCCTACGAAAGGTATTGTGTAAAAGTAATCTCATATATCAACGGCAAGAAAAGTAATAGTGCTGTATGGCAGGGCGGTATGTTGCCCTGCCATACGTTGCTATTGTGACTAGCTTTCAAGCCATATCTCGCGAATAAGAGCTGCTGCAGCTTTGATGTGTCTGCGGACTGTACGTTCCGAGATTTTAAGCTTTTCCTGTATCTCCGAGTTTGAGTATCCGTAGCTATCCATCACGAATGCTCTGACTTCTTCTGGCTTGCGCTTGAAAGCTTCCTCGACACTTTCTCTGAACTCATTTTTTTCCTGGACACTCATCTCATCGAGTGAACCAAACTCATCGTGCCCGCGGGTCTCCAGAGAGTGTTCAATTGAGATAGTGGTAGGTTTATAGTCGCGGTATCTGCAGCCTTCACATGAGTTCTCTTCAGGGCACTTTTTGATGCATTTGCGCTTCCCTGGAACATCGCATCTCTGGCCACGAATCTCGGCCTTGTTCTCGTTTGCGCGGTCATTTACATAGGCTTTCCGGTATCCTTTGGAAAAGCCTGGGACACAGTCCATTTCTACGCCATAGATATTCCTATCTCCAATTTTGTGATACACGACTCTCGATGGGTCAAGTCTCATCTCCTTTGTGAGCCTAACCGCATCTTCCTTTCTGACAGTTTCATCAAAATAAATGACAACGGTCTCTTTGCATTTGGTCTCTGCCATAACGGTTTACCTTCCTTTCGGTTAATTCCGAAACGGAGATAGCCGTTATAGCCTTCCAGTATTCTGTTCATGGTCACCTCTGGGGTATCCCCGTTTCAGTCGGTGACCAGTGGTGCATGACACTGG
>JAFRFA010000066.1:0-31681 GCA_017434585.1 Mogibacterium sp.
CCGGTCATGCTCAATATATGCGTGGGCATGGATCCGAGGATCTCGGGCCCGGAACTCAAAGAGGGCGTGCTCGAGGCGATAAGCCTCTGGGGCGCTCACGGCAGTGACGCCGGCGTAGCCACTACTCCCGCGATGTTCATGGCGACGGTCCTTCCGTATTTCGAATTCGACGGCGCCGTCATGATAACGGCGAGCCATCTGCCGTACAGCAGGAACGGATTCAAGTTCTTCACGGCCGAAGGCGGACTCGAAAAGGAAGACATCGCAGAGATACTGAGGCTCGCTTCACGCTACAATTTCATAGGCGGAGTCTACGACGAGGACCCGGTCAATGTGATGCCGATGTACGCGGCGTATCTGCGCCAGATGATCACTCAGGGTCTCGCCGATGTGCCGGGCTACCTCAAAGGCATGCATATTGTGGTCGACGCGGGCAACGGAGCGGCGGGATTCTTCGCGACGGAAGTCCTCGAAAAGCTCGGGGCCGACATCAGCGGAAGCCTGTACCTTGAACCGGACGGAACCTTCCCGAACCATCCGGCGAACCCGGAAGACAAAGACGCGATGGCAGCGGTCTGCAAAGCCGTAAAAGAAAACGGAGCAGACCTCGGGATCATATTCGACACGGACGGAGACAGATCGGCAGCGGTCGCTCCGGGCGGCAGGCCTATAGCAAGAAACGAGATAGTTGCCCTTGCAGCGGCCCTGGCCGCGGACGATCATCCGGGCGGGACTGTAGTCACAGACAGCGTCACATCCGATGAGCTGCACGAATTCCTCGAAAAGAAGCTCGGACTGAAGCACTACAGATACAGAAGAGGCTACAGAAACGTGATCGGCAAGGCGAAGGAGCTCCGCGAGCAGGGCGAGAATGCCTTTCTGGCGATAGAGACATCCGGCCACGCCGCATATTCGGACAACTATTTCCTCGATGACGGAGTTTTCCTCGCGGTGCAGATAGTGGTCAACGCCGCCAGGCTCAAGAGAGACGGCAAGGACATAACCGCTCTCATAAAGGGCCTGAAGTCTCCTGCGGAATCAGAGGAGTTCAGGCTGAAGATAAAAGCTGAAGACTTTGCGGTTTACGGGCGGGGAGTGCTCGAGGACTTTGAGAAATGGGCCGAATACTCGAAAAAGTTCGAGGTCGTGAAGCCGAACTACGAGGGAGTCAGGGTCAATTTCAGACTCGACGGCAGGTGCGGATGGTTCCTCCTGAGGATGTCGCTGCACGACGCGGTGATGCCTCTGAACATCGAATCGGATGAAGAGGGAGGAGTCGAAGCGGCCCTCGCAGAGATACGCGAATTCATGAAAGGATATAAAGAGATAGAACTGTAATGGCTAAGAAAGCAGGATCAAAAAACGCTAAGATCAGACGCGGCGCAGAGAATGTGATAATGGTCTGCCTTGCGCTCATAGTACTGGTGTCCGGATGGAAGATCTATACCATAATGCGCGAGTACCACAAGGGGCAGCAGGTATATAAGAAGATCTCCGAACAGACAGCCGAGAACGGCTTCACGGGCGACATAGACTGGGACAAGCTCAGAAAGATCAATCCCGAGGTGGTAGGCTGGATCTATTACAAGGACACCGTCATCGACTACCCTATAGTCAAGGGCGAAGACAACGACAGATATCTGTGGACGCTGTTCGACGGCAGTGTAGGGGGCTTCGGCACGCTCTTCGCAGACGCCGATACCGAGGCGCCGTTCAGGCAGTTCAACACCATAGTGTACGGCCATCACATGAAGGACGGATCGATGTTCGCGCCGCTCAAGCAGCTCAAGTCCAGCTCATACGCCAAAGAGCATCCGCAGCTCGAGCTCATAACGCCGGAGGGCAAGTTCCATCTGGTCATATGGGCATTCCTCAACCAGCCGGCAGACAGCCAGATATATGTTACCAACATACACGACAAGACAGAGAGAGAAGAATACCTGAAACTCATCGAAGACCTTGCCGATTACACCACCGACGTGAAGGTCACCGCGGATGACAGGCTGGTCATACTCTCGACCTGTGCTTACGAGTATCAGGACGCGCGCTACATGGTGGTCGGCAAGATGGTCCCGTGGAAAGGCCAGAAGATCAACATGAGCTATGACGAGCCTGACGATGCTGAAGCAGAAGCTGACACTGAAACAGACGCAGAAGCAGGCGGAGAGGACGAATAGCCTCCGGGTGTGCAAACAGCATCGCGGATGTGATACAATCATTATGTTGTGTTGAAGGGTGGTCCGCCGCCCTGCAAGTTACTGCAAAGTGAAAGGATGGAACTATGGACTATAAGATGACTATCGCCGGACTTGAGAGACATCTGCCTCTCTGCAAGGTAACTGACGACCTTTATATCGCCGGATTCATTATGTTCAATGACGTCGAGATCACCAAAGCGTGCGCAGAGGCTCTTCTTGCCCAGGCGCCTGACTTCGATGTGATGATCACAGCCGAGAGCAAGGGCATCCCTCTGGCATACGAGATGTCGCGCCAGTCGGGCAAGCCGTACATCGTCGCCCGCAAGGGAGTCAAGCTGTACATGCGTGATGCCATCATGGTGCATGTCAAGTCCATAACCACCTCGGGCGTGCAGACTCTCTGCCTCGGAAAAGATGAGAAAGAACTCATGGAGGGCAAGAGGATACTCATCGTCGATGACGTGATCAGCACGGGAGAGTCGCTGAACGCTCTCGAGCAGCTCGTGGATGCAGTAGGCGGAAAGATCGTCGGCAAGTTCGCGGTGCTCGCTGAAGGCGAAGCCGCAGAGAGGAAGGATATAAAGTTCCTCGAATACCTGCCGCTCTTCACACCGGACGGCAAGCCGAAGTAGACAGATCGTCTTAAGCCTTGGAATTTCAGGCCTCCGCTCGCGGAGGCTTTTGATATGGCCACAAAAAAGCAGGATTGTTTTGTAATCGATACACAAATTTACATTCTGAATTTGAGTTTTTTCACAAAAACTGTTGACACACAATCTTCACAATGTTAATATCACGCTGTACACAAAATCTGTGCACTTGTAAAGGAGACCAAATGTATTTCAGCTCAGGCGTGATCGTAATCAGCATTATCAGCGTCCTTCTGGTCGGCAGACTGGTAGAGGGCGAAATTATGCTGCAGGGCGATTGAGTACAAAGGTCACTGAATCTGATGCTTGGGAGCCCGCAGCGATGCGGGCTAATTAAATGCCCGGGCATGGACTCGCAAGTCGATTTTCAACTATCACTCAGTCAGTTATTGTTAGGTAAAAAGGAAAGGGAGAAACGAAAATGAAGAACACATGGAAAAAAGCCGTAGTTGTAGCGGTCTCCTGCATGATGGTATTCTCGTTCGCAGCCTGCGGCAAGAGCGGCGGCAGCGGCGGCAGCGGTGCAGGAGACAACGTGGTCGTACTTGGTAATACAGGACCTCTCACAGGACCTGCAGCTATCTATGGTAACGCAGTAAAGAACGGCGGACAGCTCGCTGTTGACGAGATCAACAAGGCTAATCCGGACGGCATCCAGCTTGCATGGCAGGCAGAGGACGACGAAGCTGACGGCGAAAAGGCTGTAAACGCTTACAACAAGCTCATGGACGACGGAATGGATGTATTCATCGGATCCACGACTTCCGGCTCCTGCGTAGCAGCATCCGAGAAGGCATTTGAAGACAGAGTGTTCACGCTCACACCATCCGCTTCCCAGGTAGCGGTAACAGAGGGCAAGGACAACGTATTCCAGCTCTGCTTCTCCGACCCTAACCAGGGTGTTGCGGCGGCCGACTACATCTCCGAGAAGATGCCGGATGCAAAAGTAGGCGTGATCTACAACAACGCTTCCGACTACTCAGCAGGAATCTATGACAAGTTCAAGGGTGAGATGGAGAGCAAGGGCAAGGAGCTCGCAGCAGTAGAGGCTTTCTCTGACGACGCCAACACAGACTTCCAGGCTCAGATCAACAGCATGAAGAACGCAGGCGTAGATCTGGTATTCCTGCCGATCTACTACACACCGGCTTCGAACATCCTGATCCAGGCGGACAAGATCGGATACAAGCCGACATTCTTCGGAGTTGACGGCATGGACGGAATCCTCACACTCGAGGGATTCGACACAAAGCTGGCAGAGGGCGTAATGCTTCTGACACCGTTCATCGCTACATCAGAGGACGAGGCTACTCAGAAGTTCGTAACAGCTTACAAGGAAGCTTACGGAGAAGAGCCTAACCAGTTCGCAGCTGACGCTTATGACTGCGTATACGCTGTATACGACGCTATAAACAAGGCGGGCGTTGACGCTTCCGCATCACACGAGGATCTGTGCGAGGCACTGGTCAAGACCTTCACAGGAGACTTCACATTCAGCGGAGTCACCGGCGCAGAGATGAAGTGGAACGAGGCAGGCGAAGTCAACAAGACTCCAAATGCCATGGTCATCGAGAACGGCGTATATGTACCTGTTAAGTAATACACTGACTGACTTAAGTGTATAGTTGTCGGCCGAGGGGTGCTGCATTGCATATGCGGCACCCCAAAGCCACGTTTAAAGGAAAGAAGAAACCATGAATTTTTTGACTAACATCATCTCAGGTCTCAGCCTGGGAAGCGTATATGCGATCATAGCGCTTGGATATACGATGGTCTATGGTATCTCGAAAATGCTGAACTTCGCACACGGAGACGTCATCATGATCGGCGCATACATGTCGTTCGTCATGACCCAGTACATCGGGATGAACGGCTGGCTGGGACTTCTGGTGGCGATGGCCGTGTGCACGGTGCTCGGTATCACGATAGAGAGGCTGGCGTACAGACCTCTCCGCGGCACGGGTTCTCTTGCCGTACTGATCACCGCGATAGGCGTGTCATATTTCCTGCAGAACATCGCTCTTCTGATCTGGGGAGCCAACCCTAAGATGTTCACGAGCCTGTTCAAGGGGATGAGCCCTATCCACGCTGCCGGCGGCAAGCTGACCATCACTCCTGAGTCGCTGTTCACGATCGCGGCCAATATCATAATCATGATCGCCCTGACGATCTTCGTAAGCAAAACGAAGGCCGGCAAGGCCATGAGAGCCGTTTCCGAAGACAACGGAGCGGCCCAGTTGATGGGCATCAACGTCAACCAGTCCATATCGCTCACGTTCGCGATTGGTTCCGGCCTCGCGGCCGTTGCCGGTGTGCTGATGTGCTCGGCTTATCCGGTGCTGATGCCTACGACGGGCGCCATGCCGGGCATCAAGGCCTTTACCGCTGCCGTATTCGGCGGGATCGGATCCATACCGGGCGCAATGATCGGAGGACTGATCCTCGGGATAATAGAGATATTCTCGAGAGCGTACATCTCGACAGAGCTTTCGGACGCCATCGTGTTCGCGTGCCTGATCATAGTGCTGCTTGTCAAGCCTACGGGCCTGCTCGGCAAGAAGATCAGCGAGAAAGTGTAGGTGAGCCATGGCAGATAGAATACTAAACCTGAAATCCATCAGTTCAAGAGGTCTCAAGAATGCCGTAAAGGGCAATGAGTACCGCAGGGAGGCCTCGATATCATACGGTATCCTGGTGATCGGATTTATCCTGCTGTCGCTCGGTGCGGCCACAGGCATGATCGGACACAACCTCCAGGGACAGTTCGTCCCGATCTGTGTATACATCTCTCTGGCGGTTTCGCTGAACCTCGTGGTAGGCATATCCGGCGAGCTCTCGCTCGGACACGCGGGCTTCATGGCCGTCGGCGCGTTCAGTGGCATAATCATGGAGCGCCTGCTTCTCGCTCACATGAGCTTTGAGCCGGCCGTCATGATACTGTCGATGCTCTTCGGAGCCTTCATGGCAGCTATCGCGGGATTCATCATCGGCATACCTATCCTGGGACTGCGCGGCGACTACCTCGCCATCGTGACGCTCGCATTCGGAGAGATCATAAGGAACTTCATGAACGTGCTCTACTTCGGTCTCGACGATAACGGTCATCTGAAGTTCGCGTTCAACCACACCATTGACGGCATAGACAACAGCCAGAGGATCATCACCGGCGCCATCGGAGCGACGGGAACAAAGACGATAGCATCGTTCACATGGGGCATACTGCTCTGTCTCTTCACGGTCTTCGTTGTGCTCAACATGAAGAACTCAAAGCAGGGAAGAGCCATCATGGCGATCAGAGACAACCGCATCGCGGCTGAATCCATCGGACTCGATGTCAGAAAGTACAAACTCATGGCCTTCGTCGTGAGCGCGGCTCTTGCCGGAATGGCAGGCTGCCTGTTCGGACTGAACTACAGCACACTGGTGCCTCTGAAGTTCAACTTCAACACATCGGTGCTCATACTGGTGTTCGTCGTGCTCGGCGGAGTAGGAAACATCTGGGGCGGCATCATCGCAGCCACTGTTCTTACCATACTGCCTGAGGCGTTCAGACAGTTCGCAGACTACAGGATGCTCACATACGCGGTCGTGCTGATCCTCGTTATGATCTGCACGTATAACCCGACCATCAAGGCCAGGGTCACGGGCATATGGAACAAGATCAACCCGTTCAAAAAGAAGAACGGCGGCAGACCGAAAAAGAAAAAGACCGGAAAGGAGGCTGCATAAATGGCTCCAAAAGATAAAAGAGACGAGATCCGCGAGACCGAAATCTCGGAAACCGGTCATACTTATGAGAACAGACAGGAGATATACTACAACGACAACGTTGGCGGCAGAGCTGTGTTCGTTGATTCCAAAGAGCAATACAGCCCTGATGAGCCGTACAACGACCAGGTGTATCTCCCTGAGAAGGACAAGGGCAAGGCGCCTGTTCTCGAGGTCAAGAACCTCGGGATAGACTTCGGCGGCCTGACGGCGGTGGACAATTTCAACCTTACCCTCGGCAGGACCGAGATCGGCGGACTGATCGGGCCTAACGGCGCCGGAAAGACCACGATCTTCAACATGCTGACGAAGGTGTACGAGCCGACGAGGGGAGAGATCTTCTTCGACGGCAAGAGCACCAAGGGGATGACTACTGTCGACATCAACAAGGCGGGAATGGCGCGTACATTCCAGAACATCAGGCTTTTTGACAAGCTGACCGTAGAGGAGAACATCAAGGTCGCTCTCCACCACACCACGGACTACGGTCTGGTGAGCGGTATGTTCCACACGCCTAAGTACAGACACGAGGAGTTCCGCATCCGCAAGGAGGCGATGAAGTACCTCAAGATCTTCGGCATGACAAAGACGGCCGACTACAGGGCCGGATCCCTGCCGTACGGCGCGCAGAGAAGGCTCGAGATCATGAGAGCTCTGGCTACGAAGCCGAAGCTGCTGCTGCTCGATGAGCCGGCTGCCGGCATGAACCCGTCCGAGACTGCCGAACTGATGGAGACCATCAGAGAGATACGCGACAGGTTCCAGATCGCCGTGTTCCTGATCGAGCACGACATGAACCTGGTCATGAACATTTGCGAGGGCATCGTGGTGCTCAACTACGGCCGCGTCATCGCCAAGGGCAGCGCGTCCGAGATACAGAGCAATCCGAAGGTCATCGAGGCCTACCTCGGCAAGAGCAGGGGCAAGATGGAAGAGGAAGAAAAGAACGAGGATATCGAGGAGGCTCTCAGCAAGGGCAAGCTCGAATCCGCCGCTTCCGGCAAGCCTGACGCCGGGTCATCGGGGAAGGAGGTCGGATAATGGGTACTGTACTGACAGTAAAGAACATCAATGTCTACTATGGAGCCATTCACGCCATAAAGGGGATCTCCTTCGATGTAAACAGGGGCGAGATCGTTACGCTTATCGGAGCCAACGGCGCCGGCAAGTCGACCACCCTGCACACAATCTCGGGACTTCTGAGGAGCAAGACGGGAGACATCGAATTCCTCGAGGAATCGATCGCGCACACCGCCGCTCACAAGATAGTATCCAAGGGAATATCCCACGTGCCTGAAGGACGAAGGATATTCCAGGGAATGACGGTCGAAGAGAACCTCCAGATGGGGGCCTTCGTGACAAAACAGGACAGGATCGCTCACAACCTCGAGTATGTGTACGAGCAGTTCCCTAGACTCAAGGAGAGGACCTCGCAGATAGCGGGCACACTCTCGGGCGGCGAGCAGCAGATGCTTGCCATGGGAAGGGCTCTCATGTCCGACCCTGAACTGCTGATGCTCGACGAGCCTTCGATGGGACTTGCGCCTATCCTGGTAGACCAGATCTTCGAGATCATCGAGAACCTCAACAAGGCCGGCACTACCATTCTGCTGGTAGAGCAGAACGCTCAGATGGCTCTCTCGGTAGCCGACAGGGCATACGTCATCGAGACAGGAAGGATCTCGCTCTCCGGCACCGGAGAAGAGCTTGCAAAGTCCGATGAAGTCCGCAAGGCGTACCTCGGAGGCTAAAACTGCCTCAAACCATTTCGGGTCAGGTGTTCCCTGACCCGTTTTTTGTGCTATAATGATTCCGTCTATCATAGCGGCCTTGCCGTATTGACAGAATCATTGATCTTCGGAGGCGGGGCTCCTCCGATGGAATATCTTGCCAAAAAAGAAAAAGAGGGACGAGATGAAAAAAACTATTACTCTGATAATGACCGTACTGATGATATTTACGCTGACGCTCGGCATGAGCGCGTGCAAAAAATCATCGGGAGGGGAAGACAAGGACGGTAACAAACCGGCGGCAGCCGACACGGAAAAGATCGTGACGTCGATCACGGATATCGACACCGAGGGCATGAATGATCTTCCTCTCGAGATCGAATCGGTGACGCTGTTTGAAGATGGCTCTGTCAGGATCGTCCCGACCGGAGACCTCAAAAAGAACGAGATCAAGGACGACAAGACCGATGCGATCTACCCGTTCAGGGAATTCGGCAAAGCAAAAGAGATATATCTTGTCAGATTCGGAAACAACGGCTACAGGACGGTGATCGCCCTGATGGACGACGGGACGCTGTCGGCTCTCAGCGCAAGAGAGCTCATAGAGGACAGGATAGCTGTCGTCATGCCGAACGTTTCGGGAAGGGACAACTACGTTTCGGTAGAAGAGGTAAAGGACGAAGACAGCTACAAAGTCATCGGCAAAACGGATGACGGAGAAGAGATAGAGCTCGACTTCAGCCTCAACTTCTAAAACAGAAAGGACCATACAAAGATGGATGCAACTCAGACAATCAATTCGGCAGTAGCCGGATGGTTCGAAGGCAATTTCAAGGAATCGGCTAAGATGACGACGAAGACCTCGCGTCTGCAGGACGGAAGGCTCAGTTATTCGTTTTCTGTCGTCAACGATTCCGGCTTCAATTTCGATGACTTTTCATTCAGGATCAAGGTCATCGACAAGTCGACAAACGAAGAGATAGGAACGGCTACTATAAAGGCCGGCGCGTGGAAGGCGGGCGAGAAGAAGACTTTCAGGTCGAAGCTCAGCATACCTCCTGACGTGAAGAGCCTGTCGTTCGTCATGTATTCGAATTCTCTCAGATACACCATCAGCGATGAAGACAGAAGCGTGATAGATTCGGTATTCGATGAAGCGGATGACGTAATGAGAGAGGTCGGACGCGTCTTCGGAAACACGGGCTCGGAAGGAGGGATCTTCGGCGAGCTATTCGGGACCGGCGGTATGCCTGAGACGCGCACCACCACAACTACGCAGACGACTACGACAAGGACCGCTGACGGTACCACCACTACAACGAAGACGACTACGACCAGACCCGGCGGCTCCGGATCGGTGGACGCAGGCGGCGTCCGCACCGCTTCACACGGCAGCCAGGCCGGAAGCGTGTCCAGCTATACGCAGCGCAAGATCCAGAAGAAGCTCGACAAGATGAGACTCGGCAAATCCGGATGGACTGTCGTGGCCCTCGTGTTCGGACTCATGTTCCTGCTGTTTGCAATGGCAGCTGAAGAGATACCTGTGGCGATCGCATACGGAATATGCGGCATCATCGGACTGGGTATCGCAGCCGTTACCAAGATCAGGAACTCCAACAGGGCCAAAAGGATACGCACCTATGAGAGCAAGGTGAACTACAAAGGCAATACGTATATCGACGACCTTGCCGCGGCGGTAGGAAAGCCTTACGAAAAGACGGCCGACGAGCTGCAGCAGATGATAGCGGACGGATTCTTCCCGGGCGCCTATGTGGACTTCAAAAACAGGCTGCTTGTCATGACGAAAGACGGACAGCCTATGGAATCGGTCGAGAAGTCCGTTGCCCTCGGCAACAGGGCAAGGCGCAAGGCCGGTGACGAAACAGCGCCTGAGTCGCTCGACGATCTGATCACGATGACAGAAGACGCCGAGATCAAGAGCAAGCTCAAAAGGCTCAGGACTATCACAAAGAAGATCGATGCCAGAGTCGAAGAAGTGCCTGAACTCGGAAAGCAGGTCAAAGAATTCAGAGAGAAGTACTATCCTGAGGTCGTGCGCCTGACAGACGCATACAATGACAAGATCGCCGACCTCGCAAAGGGAAGCGACAAGCCGAAGGAGGCGGTCACGACATCGGCCGACGGCGCGCCTGTGATCAACTCGAACCCGAACTACCTCGAGGAGCAGGCGGCCGAGATAAAGAAACAGTTTATCTCGCTGATCGACTCTGTAACAGAGGCATCGGACAACCTTCTCGAAAGGCTGTACGAGGACGACATCATGGACATCACTACAGATATCCAGAGCCTGCAGACGACGCTCTCGAGCAAGGGTCTGCTCGATTCGGATTTCGATATCCAGTAAATAATTATCTTGGAATATAAGGAGGACAACCATGGCAGAATTAGAACTTACACCTGAAGCAGTAGAAGCGGTCAATGATGCAGCTGAAGCTACAACGGCTTCACTGTCCGAAGATGTACATGAAGTCGCGTCCCAGGCGGCCTCGCTCGACACTATGGCTGCGCCTGTTCTCGAGTTCGGAGCAGAGGCAGAAGCAGCAGAGAAGGAGGAGCCTCTCGCGCAGTTCACTGCCGATGAGCAGAGACAGATCAGGACAGTTGCCGACAAGATCGACATCACAGACAGCAACGCGGTCCTCGGATACGGAGCCAGCGCGCAGCGCAAGGTCTCTGACTTCGCTGACGGAGCTCTCCAGAGCGTAAGGGCGAAGGACATGGGCGAGACAGGCAAGGTTCTCACATCGCTGCTCGTCGAGCTCAAGACCAACGGCGAAGAGAAGAAGAGCGTGCTCGGCAAGCTTTTCGGAAACGCCGAGAAGAGCTTTGAGAAACTCAAAGCCCAGTACAGCACGACAGAGGCCAACATCGACAGACTCGTAGGACTCCTCGAGGATCACGAGCAGCAGCTTAGAAAAGACATCATCCAGCTCGACAAGCTCTATGACAAGAACAAGCTCTATTTCAAGGAGATCTCGATGTACATCGAGGCCGGCAAGCTGGCTATCGAGAAGGCCAGAAACGAGACTCTCCCGCAGCTTGAGGCAAAGGCAAAAGAGACGAACGCTGCAGAAGACATCCAGGCGGCTCAGGATTTCGCCGACATGATCACGAGATTCGAGAAGAAGATATACGACCTCGAGCTTTCGAGAACGGTATGTCTCCAGTCCGCGCCTGAGATCAGGATGGTACAGAACTCAGATACCATCATGTCCGAGAAGATCCGCAGCACTATCCTGAACGTCATCCCGATGTGGAAGACGCAGATGGTGCTCGCTCTCAACAACTACCATACGCAGAAGGCTATCGAGGCCCAGCAGGCAGTAACAGACGCGACAAACGAGATGCTCACAAAGAACGCCGAGGCTCTCCACCAGAGCACGGTCGACACCGCAAGGGCGAGCGAGAGAGGCATTGTGGATATCGAGACGCTGCAGCACACTAACGAGCAGCTGATCAGCGCTCTCAACGAGATCCAGCAGATCCAGGAGGACGGCAGAGTCGCAAGAGCAGCGGCAGAGCAGGAACTCGTAAAGATCGAGCAGGAGCTCAAGGACAAGATGCTCGGCATAGCGGCTACAGCAGGCAGAAGCGCCGAAGAGATCGCCGCAGCCCGCAGCAACGGCTAGCAGCTCCGGCCATTCCGCCGGACCTTATGCAGGCTGTTCAGACTATTACGGCGATGCGAGTGGTGCAAATGGTGTAATATCACGTTGGAATGACATATACATACACCATTTTGCGGATCTCAGAGCAATAAACAGTGCAAAATCATTAAAATGGTGTAAAATCCTGACGAATCTCAGAATTTTGCACCGTTTTTTCGGTAATACGGTGTAACTAAACCGAAAAACTGAAATTATTACACCCGATGATCGTGTTTACACCCTGGTGACTGTATGAGTAAAAAGGGCAGCAGCAATAATAAGAGCAGCAGCAATAGCAGCAAAAGCAGCTATAACAACGGCAGAAGACCGGTGAGCAGGCAAAACAAGACGTTTGCCGTTGTGGCGCTGATCCTCGTCTGCTGCCTGTGTTTTGCTGCGATAAAATACTGCGAAGTCAGAAACAGGGACTCCGGCGGCGCGGAGAGGCGGCAGAATGCGGCTGTTGAAGCCGGACCGTCGGCAAGTGATGACGGCGCCGGAAATGTCGCGGTGATCGACCCGGATGATCTGCCGGAATACGACGGCCATCATTACGTGACGGTAAACGGAAATGTGCCGGAGTTCCCAGATGATGTCACCGCGAAGGCTTATGATGCATCGGGCAGACCTGCCCCGTACGAGTACTACGGCAGCCTCGATGACCTGGGAAGATGCACGGCTGCATACGGCTGTCTGGGAGAGGAGACCATGCCGCACGAGGGTATGGAAAGAGGCGATATATCGCAGATACATCCGTCAGGCTGGGCAAAGGCCCAGAACTGGGAACGCTGCCACCTCATAGCCTGGGCGCTTTCGGCCGAGGACGCCAACCCGTGCAACCTCATGACCGGAACTCACTATCTGAACTACGACAGCATGAGGCCGCTGGAGGAAGAAGTCGAACACTACATCTGGAACACCGGCAACCACGTGCTGTACATGGCGAGGCCGTGGTTCAGCGGGGACGAACTCGTGGCAAGGGGCGTGCAGATGACCGCCCGTTCGGTCGAAGACGGAGGAAAGGGAATATCCTTCAATGTATACTGCTTCAACGTGACCCCGAACGCCTCGATAGACTACATGACAGGCATCGTCACGACAGAAGAACAGGCTGCTCAGGAGGCGAGGCTCTATGTCATAAACAAGCGCTCCCGCGTATTCCATTATCCGAGCTGCGACGGTGCGAAGAGCATGTCGCCGCACAACAGGGAAGAAGTCACTGCGACGAGAGTAGAGCTGACATCGCAGGGTTATATACCGTGCGGGTACTGCGAACCGTAAAACGGCATAGTTTACACCGGAACTGCGCCGTTATGGAACTTGTCTCCGTTTTTATACTGTTTTGTATAATACTTCCTCGGGGATCATTTCCCCGGCGGCTGCGGACGCTGCATGCCGGACTGTTTCTGAAAAAGCAAAAAAAGTGTATAATAACTATGTATGTGCTTTGTTTATGGCAGAGAAACAGCGAAGGGATGAGAGACATGACGGGAATGCAGCGCTACATAGTAGAGAACTTTGAAAAGGCACTGGGCGGGGGCTGGCTCCGGGTATGGTACCAGCCTGTCATAAGAGGCTCAAATGGAAGGGTCTGCAGCGAGGAGGCTCTGTCACGCTGGATAGAGCCAGACGGAGCCATTATATATCCGGATGTTTTCGTGCCGGCTCTCGAAGAGGCCGGACTCATACATATGCTGGATCTCCACGTTGTCGACCGGATAGTCAAAGACCTGGAGAGGCGCAGGGAAGAGGGACTCTATACCGTACCGGTATCGTTCAATGTTTCCCGTGCGGACTTCGAGCTCTGCGACATGGTCGAAGAAGTCAGAAAACGCGTCGATGATGCAGGCATCAACAGAGATCTTATGACCGTCGAGATCACGGAGAGCGTGCTGGGTTCCGATCTCGAGCAGATACGGCAGCAGATCGGACGTTTCCGCTCGCTGGGATTCAGGGTATGCATGGACGACTTCGGCAGCGGGTATTCCACTCTCGGCTTCCTTCAGAAGACCGATGTGGATGCGCTGAAGCTCGATCTGAACTTCATGCGTGAGTTCAACAGCAACAGCAAGACAAGGCTCATAGTCACGCAGCTCGTCAGACTGATATCCGCGCTTGGCATGGACACCATAGCCGAGGGCGTCGAGACAGAGGAGCAGTTCGAGTTTCTGAGAGAGATAGGCTGCACCAAGATGCAGGGCTTCTACTTCTGCGAAGCGATCCCGATCGAAGAGATACTCGCGAGATATGCAGAAGGCCGGCAGATAGGGTTTGAAAATCCCGATGAAACGGAGTACTATGAAACTCTTGGCAGGATCAGCCTTTTCGACCTGGACGATATAACGTCCGAAGAGAGGGACCCGGACGGCACAAAGAGCCTGCAGAAATACTTTGCATCGCTTCCGGTAGCCATACTCGAGTACAACGGAGAGAACATCCGGGTGGCGCGATGCAACAGGAGCTACAAGGATTTCCTTCGCGACACATTCCATCTTGATGATGAGAAGAGAAAAAGCAACCATCTCCCGGGCCTCGGCGACAAGGGCTCTGAGATAACAGAACTCATGGAACGCGCCAGAGGGAAGGACCGCAGGATACTCTTCGAAGAGAAGATAAGCGAAAAGGACAGTATCAACGGCTTCATAAGACACTCGGCGGACAATCCGGTAACGGGATATTCCGCGTTCACCATAGCGATACTGAGCAACAAGGATTTCGAAGACAGCTCAGGCGTGACTTTCGCCCGTGCGGCGAGGGCCCTGTCGATCGACTATATCAACCTGTATTACGTGAACTGCATCACAGATGAGTTCACGGAGTACGACCCGGACGCCGAGCACGGCAATCTGTCGGTCGAAAGACGCGGGAAGGATTTCTTCAGCTCCGCGCGAGCGGACGCAGCAAGAGCGGTCTATCCGCAGGATCTGGAACGCTTTCTCGCGGAGTTTACAAAGAAAAACGTGCTGGAGATACTCGAACAGCAGGGCACATATACGCTCTCGTACCGGCTGATGAAGGACGGCAGACCGATATACGTAAACATGAAGGCTGTCAGGGTCGATGATGAGCATCTCGTCATAGGCATCAACGATATGGACGCCTACATGCGCCATCAGGAGGCACTCGAAAGAGCGCAGGCCGAGAGAACGACATATGCAAGGATCACAGCGCTTGCCGGCAATTTCATAGCCATTTTCACTGTCGATCCTGTTACCGACGACTATGTCCGGTATACCTCAACGGCTGTATTCGATACCTATGGCATAGATAACAGGGGCACGGACTTCTTCAATGAGACTCTGCGGCTCGCAATGGACACGGTATATGCCGAAGATCTCGAAGGCTTCAGGCTCGTGTTCAACAAAGAGAATATTCTGCGCGATATCAGGCAGACGGGGCTTTTCGAACTCAACTACCGTATGGTTATGGAAGGCAAGCCGCTGCACGTATCTCTCAGGGCGGCAATAGTCGAAGAAAAAGACGGACCGCGCCTTATCGTAGGTCTGAACAATATCGAAGACAGGATACAGCGAAGTAAGGAATATGAAAATTCGCTCAGGGAAGCTCGCGCCATGATAACCACCGACGGACTTACGGGAGTCAAGAACAAGGCGGCTTATCTGAACGCCGAGGCCGAACTGAACGATGAGATAAAGCTGGGAGGACAGCCGGAGTTTGCCATCGTCGTTGCCGACCTGAACGGACTCAAGGAAATAAACGACCAGCATGGCCACCAGACGGGGGACAACTTCCTCAAGGCCGGCTGCCGCGCGATATGCGACATATTCGATCACAGTCCGGTGTTCCGCGTCGGAGGAGACGAATTCGCCGTTATAGTACGCGGCAGGGATTATGAGGACCTTGACGCCCTCATCGAAGAAATGGCCGCTCACAACGAGCGCTGCATACAGGCCAGAAAGGTGAAAACCGGAGGCTATTCGGCGGCAAAGCAGATGACAGTGACTGCCGGAAGCTTTGACCGCGACAGCAAAGTGGAACGTGATTACTCGGATGCGAGCGCCGGAGAGATATACAGCTTCGATCCGGAAGATGTAGTCATCGCGTGCGGTATGGCACGCTTTGAGGATGACACGGATGTGGCAGCGGTATTCGACCGTGCGGACCTCGCGATGTTTGAAAACAAAAAGGAACTTAAAAGCAGATAATGAAAGAAGATAAGGAGTTGGAAAAGGAAGAATATGTAAGCGTCTTTGACAGGATGCTAGATATGGAAAAGAGAGAAGCTTTTCTTGAAAGAAAAAAGTCTTCGTACAATGTTGTCGAAGAGGAGATAGAGCAGCTCGAGGCATACATATTGTCGGACAGATGCACGGAAGAGATACAGAGGCTCAAAGAAGGAGACTTCTTCTTCAAACCGCCTGAACTTACGATGCTCCGCAAGAAAAATTCGACAAGAAAGCGCAGGATATACAGATTTGCTGACAACGAGAGCATGCTACTCAAACTCATGGCTTTCGTGATGCACGACTTCGATTATCTGTTCTCGGATTCGCTTTATTCCTTCCGTCTGGGCATGCACATATCCGGTATATTCAATACCGTAAACAAAAAAGGATACAACAGGGAATGCTGGGTGCTTAAGACGGACATACACAGCTATGGCGACAGCGTGGACCCTGACATACTCAGCGTGCAGATGAAGGCGCTGCTGGTCGAGAAGGATCCGACTCTGTTCGTCTTTCTGGAAAAGCTCGTCTGCCGCGGCGAGTACTGGTTCCGCGGCAATCTGGTACAGGGCCCTACCGGAGCTTTGAGCGGATGCGCTCTCACAAATTTCTTCGAGAACGTCTACCTTCTTGATGTCGATGACGTGGTAAGGCAGAACAGCGTGTATTATTGCAGATTCGCCGATGACATCGCGGTATTCACCAGAACAAGGGGAGAGGCCGAAGAGATCAGAGATTATCTCAAGAACACCTTCGAAGAGAGGGGGCTTGAGTTCAACGAGAAAAAGACCGAGATCTGCGCGCCGGGAGAGGGTTTCGACCTGCTCGGATTCAGGCTTGCGGACGGCGAGTACGATATCGCCGAGAATTCCCTCGAAAAAATAGAATGGAAGCTCAGACATTATGCGGATAAACTGGTAAAGAAGGAACGCAGGGGCGAGCTCACCAGGGAACAGGCGATGAAGCGTATGATCGACAGGGTCGACATGTATTTCTTCGGAGTCGTCAGAGAAGAAAGAGAGCTCAACTGGGTAGACTGGGCATTCAGGGTACTTACAAGGACAGACAGTCTCGCGCGGATAGATGCGTGTTCGCAGGAGTGCATCAGGTTTGTCGGCAGCGGAGGCAAGCGCACCGGCGCAAAATACCGTGTACGCTATAAGGACATGCAGCGCATGGGCTACCGCACACTTGTGCACGCATATTACCACGGGTTCGAAAGAAGGACTGCAGAGAAGGATAACTGATCACAACACCGGCATGAGCCGGGATATGGGCGGGTGCGCCCTTATGGGTGCGTCTGCATGAGACAGTTGAGGCGGCCATGAAAGGCTATGCAGACGGCTGCCGCCGGGACTGTTTTGAACGCATACGCTTGAATGTGTTCCCGCCCATATCCGGACTCACAAAGGAATACAGAAAGACAGAACAGAAAGACAAAGTGATACAGTAAAAAGTACCGGTGCGAGCCGGGATATGGGCGGGTGCGCTTGCAAGAGCGCGTCTGCATGAGACAGTTGAGGCGGCCATGAAAGGCTATGCAGACGGCTGCCGCCGGGGCTGTTTTGACGGCTGACGCCTTGAATGGATCCCCGCCCATATCCGGACTCACATTTTTTGTTTAACCGCGGAATAAAAAAAGGTATAATGAATTGACGCGGGCATGTAAATGCCGGAAAAGGGAAAGCAGATGAAGATACCTATAGTCATACAGACGCATCCGGGAGAGAATTCCATCGCGGCGATCGCCACGATGCTCTCTTACTATGGAAAGGTAGTTCCGCTTTCCGAAATGAGAAAACACAACATCACCTCAAGAGGCGGCTCCACTCCTGAACAGATGAAGGACATGGCAGAGCGCTACGACCTCGATACGGAGATCATTGAAGCGGATCTTGAAGAACTTGCCGGCATGAAGATGCCTGTGGTCGCTAAGTGGAGACACAAGTACTGGGTGATCGTAAAGAAAATAAAGAGAGGCGTGGTATATCTGGCTGACCCGTTCAAGGGTGAGTATGAGATGTTCTATGACGGGTTCAGGGATAAGTATGACGGCGTCGTTCTTGTGATGAAACCGGGAGAAGGCTTCAAGAAGGGCGGCAAGAGACCGTCCCTCTACGGGCTCATCATGAGGCGTCTCGACGGCGTGCAGCGGCAGATGATCATGCTGGGTGTTCTCAACGCGATGGCTGTCGGTCTCAGCCTGCTGATGGTCAGAGCCACGCGTATGATGCTCGATGTGGCGGGCAACGAGAAACCAAAAGATGACTGGATGTCGTCGCTGCTGTCAGGAGGCTTCGATGACCGCTCGCTGTACAGATTTCTCGTACTCTCGATGTGTGTCATCCTGGTGGCCTCGACTCTGGTCAACGTGGTCAAGACGCTGCTCATATACAGGACGGCATATACAGTTGCGGCGCGTTCGGGCTCGGGGCTGTTCAGGAAGATCCTGATGCAGCCGATGGTCTTCTTCGAGCAGTATAAATCCGGTGAGCTGATACAGCGAATGGAGGACAATTCGAAACTCGATCTGTCTCTGGTACGGACGATAGTTCCGCGTTTCCTCGATGTCGTGATGACTGCCATATACTTCGTGCTCATGCTCAGCTACAACTGGAAAGTAGCGCTTATGTGCGTTATGGTAGAGGTCGTATACATGGTCGTATCTCTGCGCATGAAGAACCGCATCGCCATGCAGGCCAGGAGCAATGCTGCCAGCACCGGAATGATGAACACCTCGATACTGAACGGACTCGATACCATAGATACGATCAAGTCCGGCGGCCTTGAGAGGATGTTCTTCTCTGACTGGAACAGATCCCAGATCGAGTACGATGATGCGCGTGCGGGCAATGTCGGCATAACCGCCACGACAGGCATCATAGACAGCATGCATTCGCTCTTGTCTCAGGCCGCGCTCCTCTTTGCCGGAGCATACTTCATGATACAGGGACAGTTCACCTACGGTATCATGGCGGCGCTGCAGACGGTGCTCGGAAACTTCAGAAACAGCTTCTCGAACTGCATCAACATGACTAACAATCTGCAGAAGACGAGGACTGATATAGAGCGCATAGAAGACATAAGAGAGAGAGAAAGCCAGCCTGAAAGGCGTCTGGTCACAGAAGCTGAACCTGACAAGCTCAGAGGCCGTCTCGACGTGTCGCATCTGTGCTACAGATATCAGGAGGGAGAAGCTCTGGCGCTTGATGATGTGAGCTTCAGCGCCAAACCGGGCGAGCTTATCGCCGTGGTCGGATCCTCCGGATGCGGCAAGAGCACTCTTCTGAAATGTCTGCTCTCGCTATACGAACCTGAGAGCGGCTATATATGGTATGACGGACATTCAAGAGACGAGATACCTGATGTAGTGTTCCGTTCATCGGTCACTGCCGTTGATCAGGAGTGCGTCATATTCGAGGACAGCATAGCAAACAACCTGACGATGTGGGATCCGACTGTCGAGGAGTACGAGATGATTCTCGCAGCCCGCGATGCTCACATCCACGAAAGGATCATCAGGGAAAGAGAAGGCTACTATGCCGGGATGTACGAGAACGGCAGGAATTTCTCGGGCGGAGAACTGCAGAGGCTCGAACTTGCCAGAGCTCTGTCGACAGAATCCACCATACTGCTGCTCGATGAATTCACATCGGCTCTCGATGCGGTGACGGAAGAAGCTGTGTTCAAGGCCATAAGGCTGAAGGCGACCACATGCATAATAGTCGCTCACCGGCTGTCGACGGTAGCCTCGTGCGACCATATACTCGTAATGGACAAAGGACGTATCGTGCAGAGAGGAACGCACGAAGAACTGTATAATACCGAAGGCATCTACAGACACCTTCTGGAGGTGCCGGGAGAGAATATCTGAATGGGCATATATACCGAGGCACTGAAAAACCGCGAAAGAAACGATCTTGAGCTCGAGCGGAACGCCGAGCTCAGGATGATGAACCGCCTGGACAAGGATTCGCAGATCGGAGATACGGACGGTGCGTTCTTTGCGTTGAATTTTATCCTCAAAAAGTTCGGCCTTGCGGCCCGTGAAGTGCACGGCTATGAAAACATGCAGGATATGCTTGACCTTGCTCTGGACCCGCTCGGCATCATATATGACATCGTGGATACAAGCGATCCGGACTGGGTGAAGCACACAGAGTATATGCTGGGATTCATGGAGGACGGCAGGGCCGTTGTCCTGAGTCCGGCGATCAGGGGCTATTCATACAAGTGTCTTGTGGATGGGACGCACGGAAGGGTCGGGAGCAACACTCCTCTGCAGCAGTTTGCATACGCTATCCAGAGACCTCTCGACAGAAAGGTCCATAATCTGATGACCCTAGCGGCCTATACGCTCCACCTCGTTTCGGCCAGAGACATCATTGCGATAGGCGGCGCGACGCTGCTGATCTCGCTGCTCGGACTCATCACACCGAAGACGAACCAGTACGTGCTCAATGAAGTCGTGCCTATGGGAACGGACGGATACTCTCTTCTGATCAGAGCGATGGGTCTCTTCCTTTCGGCGGGCATAGTCAAAGGCGTCATCCAGGCTGTAAAGAGCATAAGTCTGGGAAAGATGCGGATAAGGATATCCTCAGAGGTGCAGTCAGCGGTCATGACAAGGGTGCTGACACTGCCTCAGCGCTTCTTCGCGCAGGTATCCACGGGAAAGCTTTCAAAACAGATAGCGAACGCAAGGCTTCTGAGTGATCAGATAATAAGCTTCGTGCTCGGATCTTCACTGACGGCGATATTCTCGCTCGTATACATACCTCAGATGGCCGATTTCTCCAAGGTGCTTCTCTTACCTGCAGTCATCATACTGATCATCAGGAGTACATACACGCTGATGGCAGGATATCTCTTTGCCGACAACGAAAGAAGGCGGCAGGAGACCGAGATGGATGAGAGAGCCTTCCTTTACTCCACGTTCAAGGGAATACAGCGTATCAAGGAGAGCGGCGCCGAGAAGAGGATATTCTCGAGATGGACTTCCAAGTACAGCGCTGTGCTCGACTGCGATCTGAACATGCCTGTGGCTCTTTCGCTCGAGGATGTCGCGGTAGGCTTCCTGAGCTCGCTCGCAACGGTCATACTTCTTTCGCTCATCATACCGGCCGGCATAGCCAAGGCGGACTATATCGCGTTCACGAGTGCATTCGGTCTGATCTCGGCAGCGGTAACGGAGCTTATGGAAGCACAGAGAAAACTCTTCCTCATGAGACCGATGATGGAACAGCTCAGAGGGCTGTTCGATACCGAACCTGAAGACAATCCGGAAAAGAGTGTTGTAAGGAATCTCAAGGGAAGCATAAAGGTCGAGAACGTAAGCTTCGCATACGAAGAAGGCAGGTTCGGCTGCCTCGACGGAATATCGCTCGAGATCGCGGCAGGAGAGAAGATCGCGATCGTAGGCGAGAGCGGATGCGGCAAGAGCACTCTTCTGAAGGTCATCCTAGGAGTGCTGAAGCCTGATGAGGGAGCTGTGCTCATAGACGGAATGCCGCTGGAATCACTTAACCTGAGATCTTACAGAAGACATATCGGAGCGGTGTTCCAGTACAGCAAGGTGATGCCGGGAACGATATATTCGAATATCGCTTTCTGCCCTCATCCGGTCACCCTCGAAGAGGCGAAGATCGCGGCAGAGAAAGCCGATATTGCCGAGACCATAGAAAGACTGCCGCTCGGATATGAGACCGAGATATCCGATTCGAACACCGGAGGCTTCTCCGGCGGACAGAGACAGAGGCTGCTTCTTGCCAGAGCCTTTGCTTCGAAGCCTGACATCATGATACTCGACGAGGCGACATCCGCCCTCGACAACATCTCGCAGAACAAGGTGCTCGAATCCGTATATAAGGAAGACTGTACGGTCATCATGGTCGCTCACCGGCTGTCGACGGTAAGAGGATGCGACAGGATAATCCTCGTGAAGGACGGACAGATAGCCGAACAGGGCACTTTCGACGAGCTCATGAAGATGCGTGGAGGCTTCTACGAACTCATGCGCAGACAGTCGGGAACGCACTGAACGGACTGAAAAAAAACGAGGAAAGCAGAATGTTTTTGATTGTATTTATGCCCCCCAAAAGGGGGCATTTACATTGACCCCGTCCCTCATTATTGATAACATCAATACAACAGTATTCTGACTTACGACTTACTCGGATCCCCGGGCGTAAACCGGAGATCAGAAAGGGCCGCAGTCAGTTTTTTTAGCTGAAAGCGTCAATTATGTTAACGGAGATAATGAGGAGGGAAACTTTTGAAAACAGGACTCAAACGAATCATTGCTCTTACGACAGTGCTGGCGATGTCAGTGATGCTTCTTGCAGGCTGCGGAGGATCCTCCGGCGGTGAAGAGACCGGCAAGACCGGAAACACCAACGGGATCACCATCTTCAACTCGAAGATGGAAATACAGGATCAGCTGCTCGAAATGGCAGAGAAGTATGAGAAGGAAACAGGTGTGCACGTAGAAGTGTATTATTCGAGCGACACCGTCTCGGCTCATCTCGCCACAAGATATGCATCCAACAACCCATACACGCTGTCGATGGTGGATGCCAAGGATATCTATTCCCTGGCAGAAGAGCATGCGGCCGACCTCAGTGATGAGGAATGGGTCAAAGACACCAAATATGCTATCGACATAGGAGGCAAGACATACGGCTTCCCGGTCTGCGTAGAGGCAAGAGGCATCATCTACAATGCCGACGCCATCGAGAAGATCACGGGAAAGAAATTCGATCCTGAGCAGTACAAGACACTCAAGGCATTCAAGGGCCTGATCGAAGATCTCAAAAAAGGCGGCATGGAGGCTCCTACCGGAGTCATGAAGGAAGACTGGTCGCTCGGAGCTCACTACCTTGCGCAGGTGTATGAGGAGCAGGAGGACCCTGACGCATTCCTCATGGATCTCAGCAAAAACAAGGTCAAGCTCATGAAGAACGAGAAATTCAACTCGCTTATGGATACCTTCGATGTTCTCAAGGACAACAACTACGCGAAGGAAAGCGCCATCTCGGCAGAGCGTGAGGTCTCCGAGAAGAAGCTTGCCGAGGGCGAGATCGCATTCATGTTCGGAGGCAACTGGGACTGGTCCCAGATCAACCAGTTCGACTATACCGAGAACATGGGCATCATGCCGGTCCCTCAGGACATGGACGACGGCATGAACGAGATGCTCGTGGGAGGCGGCTCGAAGTATTTCTTTATCGATAACTCGGCCAATACCTCTGATGAGCAGCGCCAGCAGGCCAAGGACTTCCTGAACTGGCTGGTATACAACGAAAAGGGACAGTCATTCCTCGTGAACGACTGCGCGCTCGTACCGGCGTTCTCGAACGTCACGCTGCCGATCAGCGACCCGCTGGGTGCATCGGTAAGCAAGTACACCAATGCCGGCAAGCTGATCCCGAACTACAATTACCTGCCTGACGATCACTTCGCGATTCTGGGCGCCATGTTCCAGAAGTATCTTGCGGGCATCAGCGACCGCAGCGGCTTCGCCAAGGACATAGAGACATACTGGCACACCAAGACGCTGGAGCGTCATCCGGAATAGGAAAGGAGGACTGAAATGGAAAGAAACACAATGGCTTACAAGTCAAAGCAATTCCTTATGTTTGCAGGTCCTGCGCTCATCCTGTTCTGCATGGTCATAATCATTCCGTTCATTTACGGACTGTTCCTGACCTTCACAAGCTGGGACGGCGTAAGCGCCGAGAAGCCGCTCGTAGGCTTCGCAAACTACGTATCCGCGTTCAAGGACGCCTACTTCTGGGCGGCCATCGGAAGGACGCTGATCTACTCCGCATTCGCCGTGATCTTCGTCAACGTCGTGGCGTTCCTGCTCGCCTACATGGTGACGAGCGGAGTCAAGGGACAGAACTTTTTCCGCGCGGGATTCTTCATCCCGAACCTGATCGGCGGCATCGTTCTCGGTTATGTATGGAAGTTCGTCTTCAACCGCGCGTTCGTTGCCATAGGAGAGGCGATATCAGGAGGCACGGTGCCTTCGCTGCTGTCGACGACAGGCGGCGCGATGTTCTGCCTCATACTCGTATCCGTGTGGCAGTACGCGGGCTACATGATGCTCATCTACGTGGCCGGATTCATGAGCGTATCTGACAGCCTCAAGGAGGCGGCAATGATAGACGGCTGCACGCCTTCGCAGGCGATGAGGAACGTGACGATCCCTCTGATGAGGACGTCATTCACGACATGCATCTTCCTGAGCATCACAAGATGCTTCGTAGTGTACGATGTCAACCTGTCACTGACAAAGGGCGAGCCGTTCTTCAGCTCGGTAATGGCAGCGATGCACGTATACAACAAGGCGTTCACTTATAAAGACTACGGCACAGGCCAGGCTGAAGCCCTCATCCTGTTCATAGTCTGCGCGATAATCGGTATCACTCAGGTATATGTAAGCAAGAAAGGGGAGGTGGAAGCATAATGACTCAGAATGAAAAAGCTGCAGCTGCCAGGAAGAGAAAGCACGCCATTATGATCGTCCTCCTGGTCCTTCTCTTCATACTGTTCATCGCGCCGTTCATTCTGGTGCTGATAAACGTATTCAAGGATCAGGCCGACATTACATCCAATCCTCTGTCACTCGTAGGCGAGCACGGGTTCACGACAAAGAACTTCCCTGAAGCCATGAAGAAGATGGACTTCTTCAATGTGTTCAAGAACTCGCTCATAGTGACCACCTGCGCGACGATCCTCACGATCCTCGTATCAGCGATGGCATCGTTCGTCATCGTCCGCAACGGCAAGTGGAAAGCATGCTCGACCCTCTTTGCGCTCATGATCGCATCGATGGTCATCCCGTTCCAGGTACTGATGGTGCCTCTGGTATCGGTCTACGGCGGTATCTTCGGCATACTCAACAGCCGGATCACCCTAATACTGATGCACACGGGATTCTCCGTATCCATGGCGACTTTCATGTTCCATGGAGCGATACATTCCAATATACCATTGGAACTTGAAGAAGCGGCGCTCATAGACGGCTGCACCAGATGGCAGACATTCTGGAAGATCGTCTTCCCGCTGCTCAAACCGACAGTTGCCACAGTGGCCATAATCGACGCCATGGCGTTCTGGAACGACTACCTCCTGCCGAGCCTTGTGCTCACGGACAAGGAGATCTACACGATCCCAATCGCTACTCAGGCCTTCTACGGAACTTATTCCACGGATATCGGTCTGGTAATGGCTGCGCTGCTGCTGGCTATGCTGCCTATACTGATCCTGTATCTCTTCCTGCAGAAGTACATCGTTGCGGGAGTTACTGCGGGAGCTGTCAAGGGCTAAGTTATATCCGGCAAAGGTGAGAACTGGTAACAGATGGACAGATTTTTCGATTCAGAGAATCCGGTGATGAGATTCCTCTCAAGGCTGGTGGACCTGGCCGTTCTGAACATAGTAACGGTCATATACTCGATCCCGCTGGTGACATTCGGCGGAGCGATGGCAGCCATGAACTATGTGCTGTTGCATCTGGTGAGAGGCGACGAGACATACGTGATCAGGATGTTCAGGAAGTCGTTCGGAGACAACTTCCGTCAGGGCGTTCCTGAGGGGCTGCTGGTCATACTCATCGCGGTCATAACCGCGGTGGACATGTGGGCCCTCCACGGATCGGAGTCAAGGATTCTGACGGTGATGATGATCATCATCACCATAGCCGCGCTGTTCATCTTCGTGACAGCGGTGTACATGTTCGCCCTCCAGTCCAGATACGAAAACACTGTGAAGGGGACGATCATGAACGCGTTCAGGCTGTCGGTGGGAAACCTGCCGGCAACAGCCGCGATGGCGGCAGCCTGGATAGCATGGGCCTTCGTGCTGGTATACCTGCACAAGGCGGCTGCGCTCGCGTTCCTGCTGTACGGATTCACTCTTCCGGGCTATATATGCGCCATGCTGATGGACCGCATATTCGAAAAGCTCGAAAAAGAAGAGTAGCTGCCGGTCAGACACCTGTCAGAACGCAATGCATATTGGAATAAAGGAGTAATAAAATGGCAAGTTTATCATTAAAACATATTGAGAAGATATATCCTAACGGTTATCACGCCGTGCAGGATTTCAATCTCGAAGTCGAAGACAAGGAATTCATCATCTTCGTCGGACCTTCCGGCTGCGGAAAGTCCACTACACTTCGCATGATCGCGGGCCTCGAGGACATCTCCGAGGGAGAGTTCCTCATCGACGGCGTCAAGATGAATGATGTAGAGCCTAAGGACAGGGATATCGCGATGGTATTCCAGAGCTATGCTCTCTATCCGCACATGACGGTAAGAGACAACATGGGATTCGCCCTCAAGCTCAGGAACGTCCCTCAGGCCGAGATCAACGAGAAGGTAGAGGAAGTCGCGAAGATCCTCGACCTCGAGAAGCTGCTCGACAGAAAGCCTAAGGCACTCTCCGGCGGACAGAGACAGCGTGTGGCCATGGGCCGCGCCATCGTCAGAAACCCTAAGGTGTTCCTCATGGATGAGCCTCTTTCGAACCTCGATGCCAAGCTGAGAGTCCAGATGAGGACTGAGATCGCAAAGCTCCACGAGAGACTGGGCACAACGATCATCTATGTAACACACGACCAGACAGAGGCCATGACACTGGGCACAAGGATCGTCGTCATGAAGGACGGCATCGTCCAGCAGATCAACACGCCTGAGCATCTCTACAACAAGCCATGCAACCTCTTCGTTGCCGGCTTCATCGGATCGCCTCAGATGAACTTCCTCGACGCTGTTGTCGAGGTCAAGGGCAAGGATACATTCCTGCACATCGGCGATGACGTGCTGAAGATGCCTGCAGACAAGGCGAAGGTCCTCAAGGACTATGACGGCAAGACTGTCATCTTCGGCATCCGTCCTGAGCACTTCGGCGACGGCAGAGGTCACGAAGACAAGCAGAACACTCTCAGATGCAGGATCGAAGTGCGCGAGCTGCTCGGAGCCGAGGTCTACCTCTACGGAGACATCAACGGCAAGCAGTGCACGGCAAGAGTCAATCCGGATGTTGACCTCGTCAACGGTATGGAAGCGACATACTCGGTCGACATGAAGAAGATCCACCTCTTCGACAAGGAGACGGAAAAGAGCCTGCTCTACGCTGAGTAGAAAACAGCAATGCACAGACCCGGCCGTTTCACAGAACGAGTGAAATAGCCGGGTCCGATTTTTGAACACAGAGAAAGCACAGGAAAAGAGAAAAAAAGCGATGAGCATTCGCTATGTGAAGGAAAGCGGACAGCTTATACTCGAGACTGCAGGGACCGCGTATCATATGAAGATCGACGGTCACGGATATCTGCAGCATCTTTATTACGGAGCGGGGACCGGACATGAGGACCTGTCGTATATGTACAGGACCTATGACCGGGGCTTTTCGGGAAACCCCTACGAGATGCGGGATGACCGGACATACTCGCTCGACTCGATGCCGCAGGAATACACATCCTTCGGTGTCGGGGATTTTCGTGTGAACAGCATCGCCGCGTCCTGCTCGGACGGGAGCCGGTGCGCCGAATTCAGGTATATGTCGCACGAGATCAGCAAGGGCAAGTACAGCATACCGGGACTGCCGTCGGTATACGATAACGGAGACACGGTCGAGACTCTTACGGTGAACCTCATGGACAACGCGGCCAACATCATGGTCAGGCTGCATTATGCCGTGTTCGAGGAGCTGGATATAATAACCAGGGCTGCGGAGATAGTCAATGCGGGGTCCGGCACGGTGTGGCTCAGAAAGGCTTCATCGGCGTGCCTCGAGCTGCCGTTCGGCAGATGGGACATGCTACATTTTCACGGGCGGCACTGCATGGAGCGCCAGCCTGAGAGAGTTCCTCTCTTTCACGGGATACATACGCTGTCATCGGGACGCGGCATGTCGGGCCATCAGCATAATCCTTTCGTCATACTGTGTGACAGGGACGCGACGGAAGACAGTGGGACCTGCTACGGGATGATGCTGGTCTACTCGGGCAGCCACAGGACGGAGATAGAGCTCGACCAGTTTGACTGCGTGCGCGCGGTCATGGGCCTCAACGATGACAGGTTCCGCTGGGAACTAGGACCGGGCGAATCGTTCCACACTCCCGAGGTGATACTCAGCTGCGCAGAGGGACTGACGCAGCTTTCCCACAGGTTCCACCGCGTGATACGGAACAACATCGTGCGCGGACGCTTCAGATACGGCCACCGCCCGGTGCTTGTGAACAACTGGGAAGCGACATATTTCGGTTTCACTGAAGAAAAACTCCTGGTCATCGCCCGCAAGGCTGCGGAGATCGGGGCTGAGCTGTTCGTCCTGGACGACGGATGGTTCAGAAACAGAAACGACGACAACGCAGGACTCGGAGACTGGGTCCCGGACAGGAACAAGCTGCCGGGAGGTCTTGAGAGCCTGATCGGAAAGATAAAGGCAATGGGGTTGGACTTCGGTCTGTGGATCGAGCCTGAGATGGTGAGCGAGGACTCGGATCTTTACCGCGCTCATCCCGACTGGGCGCTGACGGCTCCGGGGCGCGCCCCGATGATGGCGCGCAATCAGCTCGTGCTCGACATGTCGAGAAGAGAGGTCATCGAGTATCTCTATGAAACGATATCCGGGCTGCTTGAGCGCTATGATATAAGTTATATCAAATGGGACTTCAACAGGCCTATATCCGATATATACTCGCGCTCGCTGCCTTCGGCCAGACAGGGTGAGGTGCCTCACCGCTACTATCTGGGACTCTACGAGCTTTATGAGAGGCTCGTCACGGCATTCCCGGACGTGCTCTTTGAGGGCTGCGCGGGCGGCGGCGGACGCTTCGACGCGGGCATGCTGTTCTACTCGCCCCAGATCTGGTGCTCGGACAATACCGACCCGGTCTCGCGCCTGATGATACAGTACGGCACATCCTTCGGCTATCCGCCTTCATGCATGGGAGCGCATGTCAGCGCGTCGCCTAATCATCAGACCGGCCGCAGCACTCCTCTGTCCACGAGGGCAGCGGTGGCGATGGCCGGGAGCTTCGGATATGAGCTCGACCTGACAAAACTCACCGGCAGCGAGTGCGAAGAGATAAAAGAACAGATCAGGCTGCACAGGAAGATCGAGCCGCTGGTCCACGATGGCCTGCTCTACCGGCTGAGCAGCGCTGATGAGAGCTCGCGCTTCGTCATATGGGAGAACGTCAGTCCGGACAGGTCAGAGGCTCTTCTGAACATAGTGGTGACCGATCCGAAGGCGAACGGAGCGCCGGTCCATATAAAACTGAAGGGCCTTGATCCCGGCAGCGTATACTCTGTCGGCGGAGAGATCGAATGCACGGGCATGGCGCTCATGCAGAGCGGATATACCTTCGAGCGGCTGACAGGAGACTATCCGTCGCGGCAGATACTGATCCGCAGGACGGATATAAAAGAGAAAGAATGATAAGCAGCGAACTGAAAAAAGCAAGGGAATTCGAGGAAAGAGAAGGGCGGCTCGTCAGCGCAGAGGAGCGTCCGGTATTTCATTTCAGTCCCCTGACAGGGTGGCTCAATGACCCGAACGGTTTTTCATACCATGATGGAAAGTACCATCTTTTCTACCAGTACCATCCCTATGACTCCCACTGGGGCCCGATGCACTGGGGTCACGCCGTGAGCAGCGACCTCATCAGCTGGGAATATCTCCCGTGCGCCATGGCGCCTGATCAGCCGTATGACGGCGCCGGATGCTTCTCGGGCTCGGCTCTCACGCTCCCGGACGGCAGACATCTTCTGATGTACACGGGCTGCGACGCCGGAAAAACGGACAGCATAGGCAGATGGTGCCAGACGCAGTGCATCGCTGTCAGCAGCGGATCCGAATACATAAAATATGACGGAAACCCTGTCCTCACGGGCGATGACCTTCCCGAGGGAGGGGACACGTACGAGTTCAGGGATCCGTATATCTGGCAGGCGGAGGACGGATCCTTCAGGGCGGTCGTCTCGAGCGCCGGAAAGGGAAGCGCGGCTGAGGCCTCGGACGGGGAAGCGGGAGGCAGCGCGCAGCACCCGAAGGTCCGCCCCGATAATCTGGACATAAGGGGAGGCACCCAGCTCTGTCTTTACAGGAGCGATGACGGCTTCAGCTGGAGTTTCGATAAAGTGCTCTATGAAGACAGATGCCGGCTCGGCATAATGTGGGAATGTCCGAACTTCTTCACGCTGGACGGCAGACATGTGCTCATAGCAAGTCCTATGGACATGGAGCTGGAGGATGCCGAGGGGTCGGTGAGATTCCCGAAGGGCAATAACGTATGCTATATAGTCGGAAGCTATGACGGGAAGACGGAGGAGTTCAGCATCCGCCAGGCGGCTTCGCACGAGGGGGCGGCCCGCGACTCCGTGGCGACCTATCACCCCGTGGACTGCGGACTTGACTTCTACGCTCCGCAGGTGATGAAGGCTCCGGACGGAAGGCGCATAATGATAGCGTGGATGCAGGACCCGAGCACGGCGAATCTGCACGAAAAAGAGGAGTTCAGGATATTCGGGCAGATGACGGTCCCGAGAGAGCTCAGGCTCAGGAACGACAGGCTCATACAGTGGCCGGTCAGAGAGATCGAAGACTGCCGCAGCGGTCAGACGGTCTCATCGAGCATGGACATGGATTCAGAGACCAGGACAGTCGAAGGCATAAGCGGCCGTGTGCTGGACATGGAGATAGAGATCAGCCCGAGATCGGTGTCTGCCGCCGGGACGTGCTCTCTCGATGAATTCACTATAGGCTTCGCCAGGGACTATGAGCACTGCGTAAGCCTGACCTACAGACCGGACAGCTCTGTGCTCACCATAGACAGGAGCGGGTCCGGACAGGCCGGCAGCATGACAAAAAGAAGAAGCATACGCGTAAGGGACAGAAGGGGACATATAAGCCTGAGGATACTTCTGGACAGATGGAGCGCAGAGATCTTCATCAACGGCGGAGAACAGGTGATGTCGGTCACATTCTACACACCGCTGACTGCCCGGGACATAAGCTTCAGTTCCGAGGGTAGCGCCATACTGGATGTGACAGCGTACAGAATCGACAGAAAAGAGGCATAAGATGGAAAAACACACAGACATGATCACTCTGGGAGAACTGCTGATCGACCTTACACAGAAGGGTAGCGATGAGAACGGCAACGGGGAATTCACCGCATATCCGGGAGGAGCTCCGGCGAATGTGGCCGTGGCTGCGGCGAGGCTCGGAGCAGATGCAGCATTCATCGGCAAGGTCGGAGACGACGCCTTCGGAAGGTCGCTCACAGATACGCTCAAAAAGGAAAAGGTCGATACATCGGGCCTGTATGCATGCAGGGAAGTGCCGACGACTCTGGCCATAGTATCGGTCGACGCATCGGGCGAGAGGGACTTTTCTTTCTACAGGGACCCGGGCGCGGACACGCAGCTGACCGAAGAGGAGGCTGTGAGAGCGATCAAGCAG
>JAFRFA010000010.1:0-4373 GCA_017434585.1 Mogibacterium sp.
AGCAATCCCGTTCGTAGTACCTGCAATGGGAAGCCACGGCGGCGCTACAGCAGAGGGCCAGCGCGAGGTTATCGAGTCGTATGGTATAACAGAGGACTTCATCGGATGCGAGATCATCTCATCAATGGAGACCGTCGAGATCGGCAAAACAGAAACAGGCCGTCCGGTCAGGATCGATAAGAACGCATATGAGGCTGACGGAATCGTAGTTTGCGGAAGAATTAAGCCGCACACAGGTTTCCGCGGACCTTATGAGAGCGGCATCATGAAGATGATGGCTATCGGACTCGGCAAGCAGTTCGGAGCAGAAATAATCCATGCTGACGGATTCCATCATTTTAAAGAGTACATTCCGATGTATGGAAATGCAATCATCAAGTATGCTCCGGTCACATGCGCGCTCGCTATTCTTGAGAACGCATATGACCAGACAAGAGAACTGGTTGCCCTTACTCCGGAAGAAATCGTCACAGAAGAACCTGTACTGCTTGACCGTGCAAGAACATACATGCCAAGACTGCTCTTTGACAGCTGCGATGTACTCATAATCGATGAGGCAGGCAAGAACATAAGCGGAGACGGGATGGACCCTAACATCTCAGGACGTTTCCCTACTACCTGCGCAAGCGGCGGAATAGACGCTCAGAGAGTAGCCATACTCGACATGACTCCGGAGTCACATGGAAACGGCTGCGGAATGGGGCTTGCTGACTGCGTTTCAAAGAGGTTCTTCGACAAGATTGATCTTGAAGCGACATACCCTAACGCTATAACAAACACTATCGTTGGAGAGATGAAAATCCCTATGATCATGCAGAACGACAAAGAAACAGTACAGCTCTGCATCAAATCCTGCAACGAGATAGATAAAGAAAACCCAAGGGTTATCCGAATTAAAAACACCCTTAAGCTCAAAGACATAGAAATATCAGGAGCTCTTCTTGAAGAGGCCAAGGCACACCCGGATATCGAGATCACAGGTGAACTGCGCCCAATGATATTCAATGAGGAGGGCAATCTCTGGTAGATGGTATTATAGAGGGAGAAAGCCATGAACGAAATGCAAATGATTCTGGGACTGGTAGTCGGCGTATTCCTGCTGATTTTCCTGGTCCTGAAGACCAAAATACATACATTCATCGCACTGATCATCGCATCCGCAGCAACCGGTATTATCGGCGGAATGCTGCCAAGTGAAGTAGTAGCAAACATTACCGGCGGATTCGGAAGCACTCTCGGAAGCATCGGTATCATCATCGGATTCGGCGTTATGATGGGAAGGATACTGGAAGTATCCGGAGCCGCAGAGAGAATGGCATACACATTCATCAAAGTACTCGGAAAGGGCAAGGAAGAATGGGCGCTTGCAGCTACAGGACTTGTAGTTTCGATCCCTATCTTCGTAGATTCAGGATTCGTTATCCTCTCGCCTTTGTATAAGGCACTTTCCAAGAAGACTAAGAAGTCAGTAGTAGGACTCGGCGTTGCTCTCGCGGCAGGTCTGATCATCACTCACCACCTTGTTCCTCCTACACCGGGCCCGCTCGGCGCAGCCGGAATCTTCGGTGCAGACATCGGGCAGGTCATCCTCTGGGGAATCGTTTTCTCAATTCCTCTGATGATCGTAGGTGTTATCTATGCAAAGTACATCGGCAAGAAGCTTTACCAGCTCCCTACAGAAGATGATATGGGATGGGAGAGAGGCGAATACAACGCAGAGAATGTTGAGAAGGAAATCTCCATCGAAGACATGTTCCCTAAGCTCGATAAGCTGCCTTCAGCACTCGTATCATTCGCACCGATCGTACTTCCGATCATCCTGATCTTCCTCAATACAGCATCAAGCGCTCTGGGAGTTACAGGAACAGCAGCAGAAGTATTTGCATTCATCGGAAGCCCTACGATCGCTGTAGCTGCAGGACTTATCCTGTCAATCTACACACTCGCAGCAAAGGAAACAAGAGAAGAAGTACTCACCAAGATGGAAGAAGGCGTTGCCAGTGCCGGCATCATACTTCTGATCACAGGAGCAGGCGGTGCGTTCGGATTCATCATCAGAGAATCAGGAATCGGTGACTATCTTGCACAGGTAATCTCCAGAATGCCGCTCCCTGCAATTCTGGTACCGTTTATCATCGCAACAGTAATAAGACTGATCCAGGGCAGCGGTACAGTATCCATGATCACAGCAGCATCGATCTCTGCGCCGATTCTTGCAAGCCTTAACATCAACCCTGTATTCGCAACAATGTCAGCATGCATGGGAGCTATGGTATTCTCATACTTCAATGACAGCTTCTTCTGGGTAGTAACAAGAATGGTAGGCATCACTGATGTCAAGGAGCAGTTCCGCACATGGTCGATCCCGACAACAATCCTCTGGGCGACAGGCGGAGTACTCCTGGTAATAGTAAATGGCATATTCGGCTAATAAAAAAAACGAGGTGACGGTATGAAGGGCGGAAGCACTTGGATTCACCGAAACCTTACCTCCATCACGGCCGGATCTTTTGGCTTATAAGAAGGAGCTTGCAGAAATGAACAGACTTCTTTTAATAGCAGATGACTTTACAGGTGCGCTTGACACGGGCATACAGTTCGCAGGAAGAGGCATCAGTACCGAAGTGTTTGCTGACGACAAGGATATTGCCGGTTATGATGGCGATGCAGATGTAATTGTTGTGAATACGAATACAAGAAATTCTGCGGCTGAAGAGGCATACCGAAAGGTACGCATGACAGTCCGTTATGGTATCAGGGCGGGAGTAAATTGCTTCTACAAGAAAACAGACTCAGCCCTCAGAGGCAATATCGGAAGTGAGCTTAAGGCCGTCCTTGACGAAGTCGGCAGCATGACCGGCATAAATGACTGTGCGGTACAGTTTGTCCCGGCATTTCCGCATATGAACCGGATCACACGCGGCGGTATACACTATATAGATGGAGTACCTGCAGCAGAGAGCGAATTTGCGAAGGACAAGTATTCACCTGTCACCAGGTCATCAGTAAGGGAAATAATAAAAGATCAGTCGAATGTCCCTGTTTATATTCACGAAGATAGGACTGTGGGGCATGAGTATGGCATTCATGTATATGACGCCGCAACCGCAGAAGATCTCGGAATTATCGCTGACAGGCTGAAGCAGAAAAATGCATATAAGATCATGGCGGGATGCTCAGGATTTGCAGGAGTTGTTCCGGAACTGCTGGGCCTCAGGGGAAGCAGTAAACGCAGGACTGAATTCCTGCCGGGCCTGATCGCTGTATGCGGCAGCACCAACAAAGTTACCCGTGACCAGATCGAGTATGCAGGGAAAAACGGCTTTGCACATATCAATATGACTCCTGAACAGACACTGGACCCTGGCTGGAGAACCAAAGCTGAAGCTGACAGTCTGGTTCAGTCGTGCATGGAGAAATTTAGCACCACCGGAAGACTTGTCGTCGACACGAATGATGCTGAGGGCGGACGAACGGCTCAATATGCTGCTTTGCAGGAACTGGATGCAGAGCAGGTCAGAAACGGGATATCTGATACACTTGGATGGCTGCTAAAGGAAATGCTGGACAGGGGAACAAGAGCAACTATTCTGCTCACCGGAGGGGATACACTGCTGGGATTCCTTAAGGATGCCGGCACAATGCAGCTGACACCGGTATGTGAGCTTGATACCGGTGTCGTACTGTCGTATCTGAACTATGCCGGCACAGACTTCCCGGTTATTTCAAAATCAGGGGGCTTTGGCAGTCCTGAACTGATGACAAGATTAGCAGACAGAATAGAAAGGAGCTTTACAATGAACAAGCCGATTATTGGAATCACAATGGGCGATCCTTATGGCAGCGGCGCAGACATATCTGTAAAGGCGCTTGCTGATCCGGCGGTTTATGACAGATGCAGACCACTGGTAGTCGGAGATGCCTGCTGCATGGAATATGCCGCAGAGGTTGCCGCCAAAGTATCCGGTATCGACGTTAAGATACATCCTGTGCACAGTGTGAGTGAGGCATTGTTCGAGCCAGGCACCATAGACGTGCTCGATATGGGCGTAATGAGTGACTCAGATATCCCTAAGAGCGAAGTACCTAAGCCGTTCGATGTCGGATCGTGCGCAAAAGGCGGCGAAGCTGCTTTTCAGTATGTAGTCAGGGTAATCGAGCTGGCGATGGCCCATGAAATTGACGGAACTGTGACTAATGCTCTCAGCAAGGAAGCAATAAACATGGCGGGTCACCATTTCAGCGGCCATACGGAAATATATGCGCATTATACCGGGACTAAGAAATATACGATGATGCTTGCACATGATGATTTCAGAGTCGTGCATGTTTCCACTCATGTTTCTCTCAGAGAAGCCTGCGATCGAGTCAAA
>JAFRFA010000067.1:0-2245 GCA_017434585.1 Mogibacterium sp.
AACATTCAACATGGACGAGTATCTCGGACTCCCTCACGAGCATGACCAGAGCTACTGGTACTTCATGCACGACAACTTCTTCGACCATCTGGTCGACATGAAGGCCGAAAACATCAACATCCTCAACGGCATGACTGATGACCCGGAAGGCGAGTGCGCAAGATACGAAGAGAAGATCGCAAGCTACGGCGGCATCGATCTCTTCATGGGCGGCATCGGAGTAGACGGACACCTCGCGTTCAACGAGCCGTTCACTTCGCTCAGCTCCCGCACGGGACTCAGAGACCTCACGACGGACACAAGGATCGTTAACTCTAGATTCTTCGGCAACGACCCTGAAAAGGTTCCTGCGCAGGCCCTTTCGGTAGGCATCGGGACTGTTACGGATTCAAAGGAAGTGCTTGTGCTCATCAGCGGACACAACAAGGCAAGAGCCATGGCTGCAGTAGTAGAGGGCGGAGTGAGCCAGAAGTGGACATGCTCGGCGCTCCAGATGCACAACGCTGCCATCATCGCGTGCGATGAAGAGGCCTGCGGCGAACTGACCGTTGATACATACAAATACTTCCTCGACATCGAGAGAAAGGAAAGACTGTAATGGGAAAGTACTTCGGAACTGACGGCTTCCGCGGAGAAGCCAACAAGACACTTACATTCGATCACGCCATCAAGATCGGCCGCTACCTCGGCTGGTATTACGGCAAGAGACTCGACCGCAAGGCCAGAGTAGTCATCGGAAAGGACACGAGAAGATCGAGCTACATGTTCGAGTATGCGCTCTGCACGGGCCTTATGGCATCCGGCGCCGATGCGTATATCATGCACGTAACGACGACACCTTCGGTATCGTACATCGCCAGAGTCGATGACTTCGACTGCGGCATCATGATCTCGGCGTCCCACAACCCTTACTATGACAACGGCATCAAGATCGTCAACAACAACGGCGAGAAGATGGACGAGGAGACTCTCCTCAAGATCGAGCAGTACATCGACGGCGAGATGGAAGTCCCTATGGCTGAGCGAGAAGAGATCGGCCGCACGGTCGACTACGTCTCGGGACGCAACCGCTACATCGGATACCTCATCTCGATGTCCAAGTTCAGCTTCAAGGACGTCAAGGTCGGACTCGATGTTGCCAACGGAGCAGCCTGGCAGATCGCCCCTGGAGTATTCGAGGCGCTCGGAGCCAAGCTATACGTAATGAACGATCATCCGGACGGCTACAATATCAACACCGGCTGCGGATCGACACACATCGAGCATCTGCAGAAGTTCGTTGTCGACAACGGACTCGACATCGGATTCGCGTATGACGGCGATGCCGACAGGTGCCTCTGCGTCGACGAGAAGGGCAATGTGATCACGGGAGACCACATCCTGTACATCTACGGCCTCTACATGAAGGAAAGAGACAAACTGCTCAACAACAAGGTCGTCACGACGGTCATGTCCAACTTCGGGCTCTACAAGGCCCTCGACGAGGTCGGCATCGAATACGAGCAGACCAAGGTCGGCGACAAATACGTTTACGAGAACATGGTCCAGAACGGCCACCGCATCGGCGGAGAGCAGAGCGGCCACATCATCTTCACAAAGTACGCAACGACGGGCGACGGCATACTGACATCCATGAAGCTCATGGAGGTCATGCTGGCCAAGAAGAAGCCTATGAGCGAGCTTGCCGCTCCTGTGGTCTTCTACCCTCAGGTCCTGAAGAACGTAAGGGTGAAGAGCAAAGAGGCTTGCATGAACGATCCTGACGTGCTGGCGGCTGATGCTGCGGCAAAGAAGGCTCTCGGCGACAAGGGCCGCACTCTCCTGAGGGAATCCGGCACTGAGCCTGTAGTAAGGGTCATGGCCGAGGCTCCGTCGGAGGAGGAATGCGAGAAGTACGTCGATCAGATCATCGATGTGATCCGCGAGAAAGGACATCTGGTAGATTAGGAGGCAGAATGTATACTATTAAAGATTTGTACGATCTCGATCATACGCTCGCGAAGGATTACCTCGCGCAGTTCGAGTATCCGTGGGAAGCTCTCAAGGGCATCAAGGAATTCATTCTCGAGCTCGGACCGACTCTCGATCCGTCCGAATACGGCGAGGTCAGCGAGAATGTATGGGTACACAAGACAGCTAAAGTGTTCAGCAGCGCTTATCTTGGAGCTCCGTGCATCATCGGCCCTAACACCGAGGTGAGGCACTGCGCATTCGTCAGAGGCTCTGCTCTTGTAGGCGCCGACTG
>JAFRFA010000068.1:0-2828 GCA_017434585.1 Mogibacterium sp.
AGCGGATAATGATCAGATATCATCAGGGATGCCCCCGTACAGAGGGGCATTTTTCGTATAAAGAGCCCACTTCTCGTCTCCGTAATCGTAGTGCCACCACTCGGAAGGGAGGTTGGTGAAGCCGGCGGATGTCATGACGTTGTAAAGGATGCGGCGGTTGTCCCGGACGGTGATATCTACCCCGGAGCCTTCTTCGCCGTCCTCGTACCAGCAGGTCCACGCGCGTGGCGAGAATTCGTCAAATTCCGTTCCCATGTCGAGCATCCTCCCGTCGGCGCCGATGAGAGTAAGATCCACAGCGCCGCCTGTGTTGTGGAGAGAAGGGAGCAGGACATCGCGGGAAGGGCGAGCTACGCAGAACAGCGTGATCCGGTCCAGTTCTTCAGGGGATGCGTCCGGATGCTCTGCGGCAAAGATCTCCCTGTAGTGGTCCCAGAGGGCCTGCTGCACATCGACCGATCTGTAGGCGTCGAGTATAAGAAAACGAAGGCCCTCCGGAAGGAGAGACTCCGCCTTTTCGAGCATCTCAAATACTGTCTTTCTGCACCTGATGACCGGACTCGAACCCGGAAGCGGTCTGCCGCCGATCTCCGGCCAGCTGTTGTAATACGAAGAGCAGCTGAACCTGTCGTTCATGCATACAAGAGGCTCACCGGAAGGATGAGCTACGCGGATCCTGTCAGACAGGAATTCTGTTTTCGGAACGGGTCTTGTCAGATCAGAATGCATCCGGTAACCATCCTTTTCTGGCGAACAGACTGTAAAGCACTATGGATGTGCTGCACGGAGCGATGCCGTGACCGGCTTTTCCCGGTACGTAGACTTTTTTGTCGCATGATATGACCGGATCAGCCTTCTGCCCGGTCTGGATGCCGTGATCGACGATGACCGCAAGCCTGGTGCTGTCGCAGTCCGCCTCGTCAACAGGGACAGCGCCCTCCGTATCTCCTGCAGCTATGAGCACGGTGGTGAATCCGCGCCCCCTCAGCAGGTTCATGAGGTCCCTCTCTCTTTCGTACACTGCGAACGGGACGTAAAACAGATTCCCTGCCGTTGCCCGTATCAGACCGCGGTCATACAGATCGACGCCGGAGCCGAAAAGAACGGCATCCGCGAAAAATGCGACTGCGGAGCGGACCTGGGGACCGATATCGAGAAAATCCTCTGACGCCGGATCAAAGCCGCGGAAAATGACGACCCTATTCGAAGTATGCAATATGTCCGGAACACTTGGAAGAGGCTTCTTCCTGAACAGCCCCGCGCATTTGAAGCTGATAAAACTGTATACTTTACCGTCCGGATCGTTCTCAAGAGCGGTCCTCTTTTCATCATCAAGGAAGCAGATCTGAGCGTCCGGATGAAACAGTCCGATCCTGTCCGCCAGATCCCTGTTGCTTTCGTGGTTCCTGATAAAGATCAGCTCAGGCTCATATCCGTTATCCAGCGCCCTGACCACGGCGTTGCGTGAATTCACGACAAAGAGAGGGTCATTGCCGAGCAGGGTGATCCTTCCCTTGTCGAGCCTGAAGTAACAGGCGAGCATGTCAGACGGCACGTCCTCGAACGCGATCCTGTTGAACTTCGTGAGGTATTCTTCATCGAGCGGCATGGATATTGCGTTCGCAGCCTTGCTCATAACAACAGCTCCTTTTCTGAAAAATCCCGGGCAGTCAGTTCATAAAGAGCGATGCCGCAGGCATGGGCGACATTCAGGGAGTCTATCCCTCTGGCCATCGGGATCCTGACTACATGATCACACATGTCTATGTCCTCTTCCGGAAGGCCGCCCGACTCGTTTCCCAGAAGCAGGGCAGTACGCGAGGATGAGAAGTTCCTGAGGTCCTTCGCATCCAGGGTCTCGTTCCTGAGAGCCAGTCCGATCACGCTGAACCCGCTGCTGTGAAGAAGAGGAATGTATTCCTCCGGATCATCCGGAAAGATGATGACGGGAAGTTCGAAGTTGCGGAAATCCGTGAGTTTTGTGATCTGCGGAATGAACGGGCTCTTCGAGCTCGCGGAAACCAGCAGAGCGTCAGCGCCGGACCATATGCAAAGATCGATGATATTGGCGATGTTGTGAAGACATGTGACGTTCTTGATCATCACCACCCGCTGCAGGCAGCTGAGAGTCTCTTCGCTGAACAGCGGAACAGGCACCTCGAACATGGCGCTCAGCGCATACGGCTTTATCCTGTTGCCGGTCTGCTCACGCAGAAAGTCCGCGACCTGCTGCTCGGAAGCGCGGTGGACAGGGACTGTAAGGCCGAGAGAAGATATGACAGGCTCCATCGCCTGCGCCTCACTGCCAGTGCCCAGGATAACAGAATGAGGCATGATGCCGCGCATGACCATGCCGGTCAGAATGTCAACATCGTGCACCACGACTCTGCTGCCCTCATAGGCTTTAAGATAATTCTCTGTAAGTACCTTTTCGAATATGTTCATGTGTCAGGTCCCTGTATTCAGAATAATTCTAAAACCCGCCAAAAGTCGATGTCAAGCACGGGATGCGGCATATGCAAGGCGAAATGCCCGCAGGGGGCGATAAAGATCAGGCAGACGATGCCGATGAGAAGCGACATCAAAGAGTACTTCAGAGAGGAGTTCTCACTCGACCTCGATCTGTTCGACTGAGCGAAGCGCAGGAAGGATGAAGACGAAGGGAGCAGGAGCTCCCTTTTTTATACCTTGAATTGTCAAATTAAGTGCAACGTAGTTGAATAGTAGACCTCATAAGGCGTTCTGTATCCCAGACATTTCCTCGGGCGCTTGTTCAGCTCATCCACTTTGCTTTGTATTTGCTCATCGCTGTACTTAGATAGGTCAAT
>JAFRFA010000069.1:0-1770 GCA_017434585.1 Mogibacterium sp.
CCCGGTGAATGTCAACATCCCTGACTTCATCATGAAGGCAAAGGAAGGAGACTGGGAAGGCGCATATAAGATAATCAATGAGACATCCACGCTGCCTGCGGTGTGCGGCAGGGTTTGCCCTCAGGAGACGCAGTGCGAAGCGAAGTGCACTATGGGCATCAAGTTCGAGCCTGTAGGCATTGGACGCCTCGAAAGATTCGCGGCCGACTGGCATAACGCAAATACGAAAGAAAAGGCGGCCGCTCCGAAGAGCAACGGCCACAAGGTAGCCGTGGTAGGCTCGGGCCCGTCGGGACTCACCTGTGCGGGAGACCTCGCGAAGAAGGGATACAAGGTGTCCGTATTCGAGGCGCTCCACACAGCGGGCGGCGTTCTGGTGTACGGCATCCCTGAGTTCAGGCTTCCTAAGGCCATAGTGGCAAGAGAGGTCGAGGGCCTCAGGGAGCTCGGTGTGGACATAGAGACGAACGTCATCATCGGCAAGACTCTGACCATAGACGAGCTCTTCGATGAGATGGGCTTCGAGGCGGTGTTCGTCGGATCGGGAGCAGGGCTTCCGAGCTTCATGAACATACCGGGAGAGTCTCTGAAGGGCGTGTTCTCGGCAAACGAATACCTCACAAGATCGAATCTCATGAAGGCATTCAGGGACGACCCTAAGACGCCTATCATGAAGGGCGGCAGGGTCGCTGTAGTCGGAGGCGGAAACGTGGCGATGGACGCGGCGAGGACAGCGCTCAGGCTCGGAGCAGATCACGTGTACATCGTATACAGAAGATCGATGGAGGAGCTTCCGGCAAGGGCCGAAGAGGTCGAGCACGCCAAAGAAGAGGGCATCGACTTCAGGCTGCTGAACAACCCTGTCGAGATACTCGGATACGAGAACCCTGACGACCCGAGAGATCCTAAGAACGGCTTCGTCACGGGGATCAGATGCGTGAAGATGGAGCTCGGAGAGCCTGACGCATCAGGCAGAAGGAGACCTGTGCCAATCGAGGGCAGCGAGTTCGTTCTGGATGTGGATGCGGTCATCATGGCGATCGGAACGAGCCCGAACCCTCTGATCAAGAACACGACAAAGGGTCTTGAAGTGAACAAGCGCGGAGGCATCGTGGTGAATGAGGACGGCCTCACATCGCGCGAGGGAGTATACGCCGGAGGCGACGCCGTAACGGGCGCTGCAACAGTCATATCCGCCATGGGCGCCGGCAAGCTTGCAGCGGCTTCGATCGACGAATATCTCAGCAGCAAATAAAGCGGAAGAAGTCATAATGTAAAGCAAACTTTACATTATGAGGAGTTTCAGATAAACGGATGCATATTTTGCCGAAATCGACAGAATATGCATCTTTTTTTCTGAACAGTGTAATTATGATAGTTCTTCCGGCAAATTGATCCGCAGACTGAACACAGATGTCTCTGCGTTGCATACCAAGTGACGTTCCGGCTTCATATCAGCAGATATGAAGAAGAAAAAAGATGCATATTTACGGGAAAAGTCCAAAATATGCATCATGTTTTGAAAAAGTCATTCCTCAGAGAGCGACCGCAACAGTGACAGGCAGAACCCTGCAGTGATATCAGGAGTTCAGCTCTTTGATTATGTCAGGCAGCTTTGAATCGACTTCGTCGTTCTCGAGCTGGCAGGTGCCGGCATTTTTATGACCGCCTCCGCCGTACTTCAGGCAGAGCGCGCCGATATCGAAATCCGAAGACTTATTGACTATGGACTTTCCGATCATGACGGCCGTGTTCTGCTTTTTGAATCCC
>JAFRFA010000011.1:0-2926 GCA_017434585.1 Mogibacterium sp.
AAAGGCGATCGAAAAAAACGAATTCGAGCTCTACTTCCAGCCGATCATCCATTCGATATCGGGTTCTTTGTGCGGTTTTGAGGCTCTCGTGCGCTGGCATCACCCGACGCTCGGCTTCCTCACTCCTCCGCAGTTCCTCATACCTCTCGAGGAGACCCGGCAGATATATCACCTGGACATCCATGTCATAGAAAAGGTCTGCCAGTGGTATGAAGAGCAGGTGAACGCGGGCAGGCCGGTAGTGCCTGTATCCGTCAATCTCTCGCGCGTGGACTTCGAGAGCACGGACATGTTCCGCGTGATAGAGGCTCTTACAGAAAAGTATCACATGCCTCACAACATGCTCAACATCGAGATCACAGAAAGCGCCATCAGCGACAACGCCGACCTCATGCATACCACTATCGACCGCTTCCGCGAGGCCGGTCATCAGGTGTGGATGGACGACTTCGGCAGTGGGTATTCATCGCTCAACACTCTCAAGGATTTCGAATTCGATCAGATCAAGATCGACATGTGCTTCCTGTCAGACATGAGCCCGAGGTCAAAAAAGATCCTTCGTTCCATGATATCCATGGCGAAGGACATAAGCATGATCACTCTTGTGGAGGGTGTGGAGACGGACGAACAGGTGGCGTTCCTCAAGTCCATAGGCTGCGACCGCATGCAGGGTTACTATTACTCAAAGCCTCTCCCGTACAGTCCTCTCGTATCGCATCTTACCGAAAAGGGCATATCTTTCGAGTCGGAGGAAGACAGAAAATACTACCACATGATCAACAGGATCAACCTGCTCAGCCCTTCCCCGTTCTCATTTGCCTGCGGTGAAGTCCGTCATCTGGACAAGGGTATCCCTCTTGCCATACTGGAGGTGAAGGGGGACGAATGCTCTTTCATCTACACTGATGACGAGTTCAAGGAGCTCCTCGAGTCCATCGGGGCATCGGATGCATCCGGCGGCATACAGAGGCTGATCCATTTCGGCATCCTGAGCAAGAAAGAGATCGATACATTCCTGCACGATACCATCAGCAAGGGCGAGAGCAAGATCACCTTCAAGGTAAACGGCGATCTTTGCGATGCCCGCGCGATGCTGGTCTCATCCAGGCAGGACTGCTACGCCATGCTGCTTTCCGTCAACAACTTCACTCAACGCATGGACATCAGTCACGAACAGCTCATCGATCAGAGCCTGATGAACATCTACTCCATGTACCTGAGAGTATCGATACTGCGGCCTGAGAAGAACGAACTTATCACCGTCTTCAAGAACGACCACTACAATCTCCCTATGGACGAGGTGCTCGACTACCGCAAAATGACCGAGCGCTTCGCTCAGATCGGAGTACAGCAGTCCGACCGCATCGCTTACCTGGATTTCATCGATCCCGATACGATCGAGCGGCGCATAATGGAAAGCAAAAACGGATTCATAAACACCAAGATAATGACTCTCGACGAGGACGGCAAATACAGCAAAAAAATGTACCTCGCGGTCAGTGCCGGCAATCACGAGGTAACATTACTGATGCGTTACGCCAATCTCTGATCAGTCATCACAGGGTCTGTATTTTTCGATCACATGCCGCGCGGCGCGTATCCCGGATATATTGCTCTCACCGGACCCGCTGCGCATAATCCTCACCGGCGATGAGCTTCTGGTCTCGACAGCCGTGATCACCGCGTCAGGATCATCATAGCCGTGTATCTTCCCCGCGAAGACAGGCACGGCTTCTTTTATTGCTTCGGCCGCAAAATCCGGAAGCGAAGCGAGTGCCTTTGCAGCGCGCCCGCTCGCCGCCTCCTTCTCATCCAGGAATTCTCCCATGCTGCATCGCGGCGGTGTGAAGTCCGAGCCTCCGTTTATGAAAGCGAGCCGCTTGTACTTCTCCTGGAACCTCACTCCGGCGAGCACATCATCCGACCCGAAGTCTTCCGTCCTCACATCGCAGAGTATGCCGCTGTTCGCTGTCCCGCTGTCGCGTTTTCTGATGCTCATGCCGTTGACGCAGAGCTCGCCCTCGGCAGTGGTGCATACGACCACCTCGCCTCCCGGGCACATGCAGAACGAATAGACGCCCCGTCCGTTCGACGCCCTGTGATTTATCCTGTAGTCGGCCGGCGGCAGCTTGCCGGCGTTTTCCTCTCCGTACTGCGCCGCGTCTATGAGCGCCTGCGGATGCTCCATCCTGACGCCTATCGAGAAAGGCTTCTGCTCCATGCGAAGGCCGGCGTCCTTTATGCGATGTCTCTTGAAGAACTTCGCAGACTGGAAGACGGAATAACTGTTGACAGACATGAAGGAATAAGATCCAATGCTTATCGGCCTTTGTCGTTCTGTACACTTAGTTAGTGAGGTTGTTGAAAGTATCAATTTCATTGATCGTTGATGTCGGTGTCTCTGAATCTGTGATAAACTTGTATAGGATATGGAACCTTATGAAAAGGAGGAAAATGTTATGATAAAAGATCTGAAAGCATTCTATACAAGGATGGAAGAAGATTCCGCGTTTGCCAGGGAAGCAGAGGCGCAAGGCAAAAGTATTGCCGAGGCTGAAAAGATTTCCGATGACAAAGAACTTGCCGTCAGAGTCGGAAAGGAACTGGGCTATGATTTCACTATAAATGACATAAACAAGGCAGAACTAAAGCATGCAGAGTTTGAAGCTGAAAAGGCGGCTGCCGGGAAAAAAGACATGCTGGATGAGGTCTTTGAGCTTGATCCGGAACGGCTCGCTGAAATCGCAGGCGGATGTGAAAAAGGTGTCGCTGTGGATACCTTCCATCCTCATGACTGGGTATTTAAACGCAGGGAAAAAGGCAAGCTCTGGGGATATAATCTGGTTTATCAGTGCCGAAATTGTGGCGATACAAAAATTGAATGGGAGAAATGGCCTTGGGAGGATTTGTTTGACTAAGTCTTTAA
>JAFRFA010000070.1:0-12054 GCA_017434585.1 Mogibacterium sp.
ATCTGTACTCCTCTGTCCAGCGTCTTTCTTCCCAGATAGGAAACGAGCGCAGAAAGAGTCTTGTCTCTCTCGGCTTCGATTGCCAAGCAGCCACGTTCGTCAAATTTCTTTGCTATTAAGTAGCACATTTCTGCATCTCCTTTCTGAAAGATTCCTCATCCTTTATGACGCCTTGTTCGTACAGGTCTCTTAGGTGACGGCCAACACTTGCGTCTTCAATGTACTTGTAGACGTATATGTGCAGCCATTCATTGAATTGTCTGTCGAACGGAGTCATAAATTGAATTTCGATTGGGTAGTGAGAATGGTCTTTTTGGAAGTATATATGTACTCCGCGATAGCCATCATCTATTGCTTTGCCATTCCTCATATCAACAACCTTGGTCTTTTCTGGTAATTGTAGTGAATCTAAATCGGAGTAATCTCCGATGATGATTCTTATTCCCAGCAGGTCATTAAAAGCTTTTTCGACAGCTGTGCTCGGATAGTATTTCTCATACTTTATCATGCACGACTGCAACGATTTTACCCTGTATGGGTAATGAACTACTTCCTCTAATGCAATTTCGGTAAAGTAGGATATTGCGCTTTCGATGTCATCGAACAAATCCTCTTTGTCGAACTTTCTGAGTGTGTTCTTTAAGCTTTTTCCTAGATTTGACTGGTAGCTGATGCTCTTTAATGAGTCCCAATCAATAGTCAGTACTGTAATTGGTTCCTTTTCTGTCATTTCTCCTTCACCTCCTTGTAAATAATCTATATAAACAGGGAGGCCAGATGTGCGGGCGTCCCTGTAAATACCTTTCAGGGACAAACCCTATTCTACTACCTACTTTGCTTAAAAGCGTGCGCCGCATTCTGCTTCGCACTTAACATGTCTTAGTGACTACATGTCTTGAATACTCAATACTATGTAATCCAAATGCTTAATAATGTGCCTATATTATACTGGAGCCATTAAATTCTGTCAATTTTCAGCACATAGGCTGGACGGTGGCAATCGTGTTATAATTCATAGGCGACGGACTTCCTGAAAGGACTGATTTATGAGCGATAACGATAGCAGAATATACTTTGATCCACCGCATCTCAACATCCCAGAGATAACCGAACAAAGAGCTTTTTACTTCGAAGAAGACCCCGATGTTTGGTATGTGGAATGTGAAATGTCAAAGGCTTATGAGGGTTACTGCCCAGAATGCGGCTGCATGAACATCATCAGCCATGGAAAGGGTACGGTGAGGCGCATCCATGACATTTCTATCGGACCAAAGAGTGTGGATATTCTTTTACAGACACTCCGCTACAAATGCAAGGACTGTGGTGCTACGTTCAGATATCCTCTTAAGTTTGTCGATGAAGGCGTGTGGATAACAAAGCGCCTGAAAGAGCATATCCGCAAGAAGGCCCTCGCGCAGCTTTTCAAGCATGTCGCAAGTGAGTTCGGCATCACGATCCCGACAGTATCTGCAATAGTCGAAGAGTATGGCGGGGAACTCGATGCCAGGCGCACTCTTGTTGCCCCGCGAGTTCTGGGCATCGATGAGAACCATATCGGTCATATAATGCGAGGCATCTTCACAGATATAGAACGCGGGACGCTTCTTGAAATGACAGAGAACAACAAGATACCGACTATGCAGGCAGCCATCGAGTCAATGGAGGGCTACGATAAGATCCAGATAGTCTGTATGGACATGACCCGCGCATACAAAAGCATGGTTCAGCTTTGCTGTCCACATGCAGTGATAATCGTCGATAAGTTCCATGTAGTACGGTATATATACAAGGCAACAGAGAAAGCCCGCAAGCAGATATTCGCTGCCCTGAAAGAGCAGGTCGATACTCTTCCTGACGGTGAAGACAAAGATGAGAAGCAGGCATTGCTCGTTCGGCTTGGCAAGGATTCCTATCTATTCAAGTTCAGTACAAAGAGGCTCGTTTCAGATAAGTCCAGGATATCTCTCATGGCAAGGCTGTGTTCTACATTTCCAGAACTGAACGAACTGCGAATCCTCAAGATGAGAGCTGAGAAGATATACAACGAGTCTAAAGATCATTTCGAGGCGGCAGCTAACATCAATGACTTTATCCTGAACATACCAGACGGATCCGAATATGACGACTTCAGATCTTTTGCCAAGACTCTGAAGAACTGGATGCCAGAAGTGCTCAACTACTTCAAATACGGAAAGGCTTACACCAACGCAGCCACTGAAGGAGTGAATGCTCTTGTAAAGGAACTTAATGGCGCAGGCCGCGGATATTCCTTCAGCAATCTTCGGACCAAGGCGCTTTACTGGAGCGAAGGCCACACCAGACCTAAGCTCAAGGCTCGCAGAAAGCCGGAACCGATATCCTTTGGGTATATGTCAGGTTCTTTTGACAAGATGAGCTATATGGACATGAATGACTATTTTGATGATGAATATGAGCATGGCGATATGGAATACATAGGATCGCTGCTCAGACATTTCAAAGAAATATTCTGATTGAAAGTAACGGTATGCAATAAAAGTGGGTGCTCCGCACAGGGAGACACCCTTTTTGATTGCTCTGAGACCACCGCCTATTTAACTGTTCACGATTTCCGCAACCTGAAGATAGCGGTTTTTACCCACCATCTATTTAACAGAAATGGGTTTTCCGCAACTTCGAAAATTTTTGCGGTTTAACCACCTATCTTACATATCCTTGATATTTACTTCACATTAAACAGCCTGTTTCCCGGTCATTTTCTCACCTTAATCCGATAGTACATCAGTGATTCCAAGACATACGCCGTTTTAACAAAGTCTAAAAGCTCAAAAAGATTGTTATTCAATTATCAGTGTTCGTTAAGTGCTTAACCGTTCTCGTTCTGTATTTATTCACCAGGATGCATATTTATTACGCGCCTTAAAATCCCTTATGATTCAGCCATGCGAATATGCAAAAGCGGTAGAATATGGTGATCTATTGTGTTAAATCGGGGAGGTGCGTCCATACATTTCAAGCATGAGAGCAAAAAGCCTTTCCTTCTGAGGCTCATAGCGGTCGAAGAGATCATCGGTGTGATACTTGCATCCTACGTCATAGTACTGATGTCGCACCGTAATGTTATAGTGCGCAATTCAAAAGAGGTCTGGAACATCGTAACCGAGAATTTCTACGAACGTCTGGACGAGCCTGTCCACACCATAGTCAAAAACCGTCAGGAAAGCATAAAGGAAGACAAGTACGAATTCGTCTGGACCACAGCAGCCGTGAAGTACCGGGAAGGTCCCGACAGCTCATACAAGGCCGCCGGCAGTTTGAAAAAAGACAAGTTCATCAAGGTGACGGGCGTCACCTACGGAGGATGGGACAGGATATCCATAGATGATAAGGACTACTACATCCCGGGCGGCAAGACAACGTCTGATGTCCCGGGAGATCTGCCGATATGGGACGGCGAAAAAGGCGAATACCAGAAGTACGCTCTTTCCCTTCTTGCTGATCACGGTTGGGATGACTCTGAGATCATACCTCTGATAAAGCTCTGGGACAGGGAATCCAGGTGGAACCCTGCGGCGCACAACAGCAGCAGCGGAGCTCACGGGATACCTCAGTCGCTTCCGGCATCAAAAATGGCCTCCGAAGGAGATGATTATTACTACAATCCGGAGACCCAGATAAGATGGGGGCTTGGTTATATTGAAGGCAGATACGGATCGCCAAGCAACGCCTGGGCGCATTCCGAATCGGTCGGCTGGTACTGACGGTTTACGGTCAGACGTTGTCGACTTCTGTTATATCCGAGAATCTCTTTCCCCAGACTGTCGTGACCGGCATTATGGTCGCGAACGCCTGCGGGTCCGTCTCCGCCACGAATTTCTTTATCTTCATGCTCTCGGCCGGTGTGCAGATGATCGTGAGCGTCCTTCTTTCCACCTTCGAATGCTCGCCTCTGGAGATATGCGAAGTGACCGCCCTGTCAACGACAGTCATCACATACTCCGTGATGGCTTCTTCTTTTTCCCTGCCGCTGGCGATTATGTCGAACTGGACGAACTTGCCGCTGTATCCGACAGTGATCGTTGAAATGACCTTCGCAGCGACCACCGCTGTGATTATCGCATACATCGCGACATTGGTATCGAAAACGAAGGCCGAGACGATGATTATCGTTACATCCATCGCCATCTGTATATCGCCCGTGTGAACATGGTTGAGCAGTTTGTAGTGGATGACTCTGGCTAAGGTGTCAGTGCCTCCTGATGAATAGCCCCCGATATATCCCACTCCCGTGGCGATGCCGTAGAACACTCCTATCAGTATCGCCGCCAGAAACGGATCCGGCGAGTCGAGGAACTCGTAGTCTATATGCTCGAAGATGAAGAGCATCACCGGGTAAGCGAACCCCAGCGCTATTATACGCCGCACTTCGGCCATTCCCATCGCAAAGAAAGCGATGACGATGACCACCATTGAAAGAGCGTAGTATATCAGAGAATAGCTTATCTGAGGGAAAAAGTGCGTGACAAGGCGGCAGATGCCCGGCATGCCTCCCGAGGTCATCCCGTTAGGTATCATGACGAAAATCTGCACCGACGATCCGAAGAACGCCGACGTCAGCACGATGAGTGCTTCCCTTATGAACTTTCCTGCCTTTGTTTTACTCATCTTCTTTCTTTTCCGTAAGGCTGAGGAACTTTTCTATGTTCTCCTCGAGTCCGACAACCCACAGATCGTCCCCCTCTTCTATAAGTGTATCCGCGTCAGGCATCATGAAAGTCTTTCCAAGCGACTGCAGACCTATCACCATGCACTGCGTGTAGTCCGTGATGCCCGAGTATTTGAGCGGCTTGTTGCAGTACGGAGCGTCTGCCGTCACCTTTACCGTGCGGCAGATCAGCGGCACCTGGGCCTCGGTCGAGCCCAGACCCATAAAGTCCTTGAGATTGCCGAGCGTGTACTTGTTTCCGATATACTGCCCGTCCCTGAACTTAAGTATGGACTTCTCGACACCTACTGCGAATACGCGGTCGCCCTTGTATACTCTCGTCTTCCCGTTAGGCAGGAAGAGCATCCCGGTGCCGTGTTCTATCTTTATTATGAATATGTTCTGGCTCTTGCCCCAGCCAAGCTCCATAAGGGTCTTTCCCGAATAGTCTGCTTCCTTAGGGACGACAAAGGACAGATACCTGTAATCGTCCTCGAAGAACTCCGAGTAGTCCGGAAGTTCCACATCGTCCTGGGCAGCCATCATGCTGGCAAAAAGGAACGATGCCCTCTTCAGCTTCGAGTACTGCCTGCGCTGACGGTAGTCGAGTATGAAGAGCACGAGCCCGATGAACATCCATCCTCCGAACATCGCCGTCGCGAACCAGCCCATGTGGACCGGCTGGCCCGGTATGAGAAGCAGCGCCAGAAGAAGCGTCATGCATATCCCCGCGAACCATGCCGTCTTCTCTCCTCCCGGTATGCTGTACGGGCGGTTCAGGGAAGGCTCGCTGTGTCTGAGCTTGATGAGGCTGTACGCTGTGATCATCCAGCTCGTGACATAGCCGGCCGCCGAGAACGTCGTCAGCGATCCTATGAGTCCGCTGCCGAGGAAAGGCCCCGCTATCGAAGCGATCAGGCAGACCTTCAGAGCGTTGATCGGTGTCTTGTAGACCGGATGCTGTTTTGCGAGCACATCAGGCACGATGCTGACTCTGGCCATGGCCATCAGTATCTGCGACGATGCCATCATGAAACCGTTCCAGGTCGTGATGAGGCCGCATATGGCTCCGATGAGTATGAACAGATAAAGACCCATGCCTACCGGTCCGCCGTACACGTCGCGGAACAGAAGAGCCGCCGCCGGGCTGTCGAATTTTATGAATTCCTTCCACGGCATTGCGCCTCCGAGAGTGACGAGAAGAAGCGCGTAAAAGACGCACGAGAGGACTACTGTAAGCACGACCGTCTTTCCTACTGACTTCACGTCTCCTCCGGCGCTTTCTATCCCCTGCGGTATGGTCTCGAACCCCGCGAGAAAGAACGGCGCCGAGGCAAGTATGACAAGCGCTCCCCCGATGAACGACTTGTGGGAGCCCTTTCCTATATTCTCGTATACAGGCTCGAAGTTGACGGCATCGAATCTCATCGCCGCGAAGATCATGGCGAGTATGCCAGCTCCGACCAGTACGAAGCAGAGTACCTTCTGCATTGTCGCAGACGATGTGACTCCCTTTCTGTTTATCAGAAAGAGCACCACGGAGATCACTATCCCGACGATGATGTGTCCGGGATAGATGCCGGCGCCGGCAAGCGTGTACATAGGCGCTCCGGCCTTGAGGACCGGGAAGATTATGCTGAGTATGTCTACTACGTATATGGCCTCCCACGGTATTATCGTTACGAAGGCTCCGAAAGCAGCCCATCCGGAGATGAACGCCACGTTGTCGCCGAATGCTCTGAAGGCGTATGCCATGCCCCCTCCCGAGACCGGCAGCATCGAGCAGAGCTCGCAGTAGCACAGAGCAACCGGTATCATGATGATCAGAGCAAGCAAATATCCGACGGCCGCGGGCAGCGGTCCGCCGCTCCCTGCCATCCAGCTGTTGATGGATACGGCCCATCCCACTCCGACTATGGCGCCGAATCCGATCGCAAAGAAATCTACAGCACTTACACCTTTTTTCTCGTTCACTTTTATGCGTCCTTTTCCCTTGAAATCTACCAGATACTTATACAATAAACTTATACCGCCTTCAATCGGTATCGTTATTCCACTATAAAAAAAACATGAAGGCGGACTTCATTTTTCATGCACATATCTGTATCCATAAATTGAAATGGCTCTATATAAATGGTAAAATCCAATAGTACGGATAAAATAGTTTAAACTTATCAAGGGGTAAACAGATGCAATACTATGAAAACATCGTAAAGAAAAGAAATTCCTGCAGGGGATTCTCGAACAAGAAGGTCCCTGAAGATGTGCTCGCAGATGTCAGAAATTACTATGACAACGATGAAAGCGCAATCGTCGAAGGCATCAGGACTGAACTGATATTTTACTCAGCTGATTCATATGAGCTGCTGAAGCAGCATGTCGGATACAACGGCATCTGCATCAAGGCTCCGGGCTATTTCGTGCTTTATTCGGAAAAAGGAGATCACTTCATCGAGAATGCCGGCTACATAGCCCAGGGTCTTACGCTCAGAATGGCCGAACACGGAGTAGCTACCTGCTGGATGACCATCGTTGACGCCGCTGCTGTAAAGAAAGCCCTTAACGAGGACAACGGCATGGAAGTCGCCTGCGTAGTGGCATTCGGCTACCGCGACCCGGACAATACCGAGAAGAAGGCTCCAAAGATCACCATCCAGGAGCTCTGCCTCGGCAAGGACTACAAAACAGAAGCTAACCTCGACCGCCTCCCTCGCGAGCTCGAGGACTGCCTCAGAGCATGCGCTCACTCCCAGTCCTTCCTGAACCTCCAGCCGTACAGGCTGCTGGTCGACTACAATGAGGTATGCCTCGTCGGGCTTCCGAGCGAGTTGACCAACGAGTACGACAAGCGCCTCAACTACGGCATCGTGATGTTCAACTTCTACTCCGTCATGTGGGCTGTAAGACCGTCCGCACCGATGTGGAGCTTCGAGCCTCCTGAAAAGGACCTCAGGCTCCCTGAAGACGTGGAGTATGTCGCCAGGATCAGGATCTAGAGCAGCATCCGCAAAAGGCGCATCACAACACTGAGATGACAAAGGAGCAGCCCGCGGGCTGCTCCTTATTATGCATCAGTTATGTTTTTCAGCGCTGTCATGAGCGGCCGGGACGCCCTGCGGCTTCGGGCCGTCCTGATGTCCGGCTCCGTCCTGTGGTCCCTGGCCGTTCTGCTCCGGTTTACCGGACTGGTCCTTCCTTTCGAAGTAGCCGCCTTTATTGGCCTGGAATTTCTTTCTCAGTTCGTTCGAGTATGCTTTTATCTCATCGTTCGTTACATAGACGACTCTCTTGCCTCCGTTCTCTCCGATGAGTTTCATTACCTTGTCATAGCCGTGTATAAAGCTTTCGACAGAACTCTTTATCAGGCTCATGCGCTCGCTCACATCGCTGTCTTTTCTGTAAGCTCCGAAAGACCCAGATGCGTTTTCCGCGTGATTCGTCTTGTTTCTTACGTTGCCGACCTCGTAATACGCGTAAAGCAGATTTCCGAGCGCCTTTTCATCCGGGCAGTCCGTATGCGTCCTGAGGACGTTCTTCTCAGTCGTATGGAGATCATTGATCCTGAGCTCGGAATATCTCTGCGCATTTTCTGAATCGCTGGCAGCGTGCTTTACCCTGCCCCTTCCGTAGAACTTTACGAAATAGTGGGATATGTCGTCGAGCTTGTATTTTTCGAACGGCTTGAGGTCATAATAAATATTTCCGAATGTCTTTATGGCATATTCCTTGGATTTTTCTCCGTCGCTGTAGTAAAGGATGCCCTTGTCTACGAAGTCATGAGGCGCTTTCGATTCGATCAGCGTCAGCGTCTGCTGCCAGAAGCCCTTTCTGTAGGCCCATTTGATGAGCTCTATGTTCTCGAGCTTGTCTCCGGCAAGCATAGGGCCGTAATCCTCCTTGATGGCTTCAATGATGAATCCGAAATACTGTTCGACCAGGTTCGGACCCGCCACATACCTGTCTCCGGAGAACAGCCTGCGCAGGCTCGAAATACCTCTTTCTATGTCTCCTATGTCGCAGAGGGATATCCCTATGTCGATATTCCTCATCGCGTTGAGCAGCCTGTCGATGTATTCGTTATCTGTCCTGTGGAGGTTCCAGTAATTTACCAGTATGTCCGTTTTGCCGGACCTGAGGAATGATCTTGCTCCGGCCACCAGTTCAGAGGATCCATACAGATCCGTGCTGTCAACGATATCGCTTGCGATCTCCTTGAGGTCGCGGGCGCTTGTGACTACACGCTCGATCCTGACGCGGTTGCCCGGCATCGCCTTGATGAGGTCCATGAGGCTCATCAGGGAATACGTATCATCCGCGTCTTCGCTCTGTATGCAGATGTACAGCTCGATGTCCGCATCCTCATCGAACCTGCTGTCCTCATCCAGGAAGTCCTCGACGAGATTGACCGCGAACGAAAGCGATCCGTCCCCTTCAGTAGGGATGAAGCGGATCTTTACATCCTCGTTGGATTCCAGCGCAAACATCTTTGAACTGTCGTGCATCTCGCTGTACAGCCAGTTGAATATCCACCTGCGGAATCCCCGGAGGCTCATGATGTCAGTATCCAGCAGACCTTTCAGATCTTCTGTAACTGCGGTCCTGAGTTTCTGGTCTCTGTTGAGCATGTCGAAGAAGCGGTTGAATTTTGCGCTGGCATTGCCCTCAGTATTTTTTTTGAAGGATCTTTTTATAGCTTCCGTCAGCTGCTCCCGGTCTTCCTCAGGCAGAAGATTTCTGAGGTCCTGTTCTTCAATCCTCAGCTCGTCAAGGTACTGCGCGAGTCTGTATCTGAGCAGGCTGTATGTCGACATGCTGCGTGTATCCGAGGAATAGAACGAGCTGCCCTCTCTGAGGACCATCTCGACGAGCTCGTCGCCCGGGTCATATGTGGTCTTGCTTCCGAGGGTTATGATCTCGTCTATCTTATAGTTTGCGAGTATGTACTTGCTGCTCGCTTCTGCCGAGAGCATAGCATCACAGTATATGTTCTTCTCGCCTTCCCTTGCGTAGTAGTACTCCACGGAATCCCTGGAGTCTCCCTCATAGAGGGATGTAATCATGATTCTGTAGGTGTTTTTTGCCATTTTTCAATTACCTTTCGTCTGAACCATCCGGCAACTAATATTACAACGATGAAATTGATTATATCTGCAGCAGCGTAGCCTGCCCATATGCCCGTTATGCCCCACTTTCTCGAAAAGAGCGTGCACAGCGGCACCATGTAGCCTACCTGCCTTGCGAGCGTGAGTATGGTCGTTATGTACGACTTCTTCGCCGGCGGGAATTGCTGCGCCAGCACTATGCTTATACCGTAAACAGCGATCGGAGCTCCGAGTATGCGGTATGCCTGCATACCCATCTCCCTCATCTCAGGCGTCGCGCTTATCAGCTTGAGTACGACTCCCGGCGCCAGCACGAAGAGAAGGGATGTGAGGACCGCGAAGATAGAAGCGATCTTCATCGCGAGGTTCCTCGTCTCTATGAAACGCTTTCCGTCGTGTGCCCCGGTGCTGTATCCGAGTATAGGCGTCATTCCCCTGGTCACGCCGAATATCGGAAGTATTCCGAAGCTGCTGAACTTGCCGAAGCCTCCAAAGACCGCTATGGCTGCTGTGCCGTAGCCTGCGATCAGCTTGTTGACGATACCCGAGACTATGGACGTGGTGGCCTGTGTCAGAGCCGAAGGTATGCCGACTACCAGTATGTCCTTCATTATCTGAATATCAGGCCTGAATCCCTTGAAAGTGACAGGAAGGTTCGCCCTGTTGACTTTGAATATCCCGTAGAAGCCTATGAGCATGGCGATCGCCTGCGAGAGGCTGGATGCTATAGCGGCTCCGAGCACCCCGAGCTTGAACAGGAAGATGAATATCGGGTCGAGGAATATGACGCAGAAGCCTCCGGCAAGCTGCGAGATCATAGGCACGACCATATTGCCAGAGCCCTGCAGTACGGAGAACGTTATCTGGGTGAATATGCTTCCGAAAGCCAGTATGGAAATGGTCCGGACGTATATCGTCCCCGCCTCGATGACCTGCGGATCAGAGCTGAAGAACCTGATGAAGGTCCCTGCTCCGAAGATCCCGAACAGAGCCATGATGAACACAGTGCCGAAGCCCAGCACGATTCCGTTGCTGGCTGATTTAGCCGCCTGCTCAGGCTCGCCTGCGCCGAGGTTTCTGGATATGGCTGAATTGATACCGACTCCTATGCCTGTAGAAAGGGCCCCGATGATCATCTGCACCGGGTACGCCAGCGTGACAGCAGCAAAGCTCTCATCGCTGATCTTCGCTACGTACATAGAATCGACGGTATTGTACAGGGCCTGCATGAGCATAGCTACGATCGAAGGTATGGCCATGCTTATCAGCAGATCTCTGACAGGTTCGGTGCCGAGCAGCTCTGCTGCCGGTCTGTTAGGCATAAATAATTTCTTGAGTTTTTCTTTCATAACTTATTAATTATAACACATGCTGCCGTAAATAAGGCTGTACAAAATGAAAAACGGCTTCGCATCGAAGCCGTTTGCGTGGTAGCGCATCAGGGAATCGAACCCTGGATTCCGCCGTGAGAGGGCGACGTCTTGACCTCTTGACCAATGCGCCATATTTGCGCCTTTTTAGTGCGCAAATGGTATTTTAACAGAAAGCCTGATGATTGTCTACAGTTTCCTCAATAATATTTTCAAAACTTTTCCCGTAGGCTTCCCCCGTTACGGACGCCGTCATCTTCTTCTGCGCATGACCGCCATGGCAGTCAGTCCCAGAGCTGCAAGAAAAGCTAAGGCTGCCCAGATTCCCGGATGAGATCCGTCACCCGTAAGCGCGCCTCCCGCGCCTTTTTTATCCCACTGGGCTGTGAATGTATGATCCTCCGTGACAGTGTATTCATCGCCCGGATCGTACCGGGAGCCCTTCCAGTATCTGAAGGTATACCCTTCTCTTACCGGAGCCTCGTGTATGGATATCACAGCCCCCTTCTCATGCACTTCCTTTATGGCTTCAGTGCTTCCGCCAAAGCTGCCGCCGTTAAGATCGTATGTGATCGTGAAGCGCTCCGTCTCAGGCAGCTGAGCCGATCTGAATATCCTCATATCAGGCTCAAAGTCCGAAGTTGCTATGACATAGAGTCTGCCGTCAAGAACGGCCGCGACCGGCATGTGCACCTTGGCGTCGGAGACGCGTCTGCTGAACGGACTGAAGGATCTTTCGCCGTCATAGAGCGTAAACGTGTCCGACGGACCGCCATTTGCCGCAGGGCCTGTCAGTATGAGCATGTCTCCGTAAGACAGCAGCGCGGGATCGTATTCACGAAGACTGTTTTCGTATGAATCGCCAAAATAGAACTCCGGCAGTCCGATCACATCCTCC
>JAFRFA010000002.1:0-8895 GCA_017434585.1 Mogibacterium sp.
GGAAGGATACTCGATTAGCCTGATGAATACACTTATAAGTGCCGACAACATATGGATGCTGTTCGCCATAATGGCTGCGATCGCAGCTGCTGCAATATGGCTTGAACAAACGTATAAATGGGCAGCTAAACTGTCTTCATGTGTCATATGCCTCATGATGGCCATGCTGCTGTCTAATTGCAGAGTCATTCCTACGGAAGCCGGGGCATATGACTTTGTGTGGAGTTACGTAGTCCCTCTGTCAATACCGCTCCTTCTTTACAAGGCAAATATCAGGAAAATATGGAGAGAAAGCGGCCGTATGCTGGGGATCTTCCTTATAGGAGGCCTGGGTACATTGTCAGGCGGCATAATCGCCTTTTATTTACTGCGTCATCAACTTGGCATCGCAGCTGCCAGATCAGCTGCTTCGATGTTCACAGGTACGTATGTAGGGGGATCGGTAAACCTGGTGGCCATGTCTGAGGCTACCAGCGCGGGAGCTGACCTGGTTTCAGCTTCGATCGTTGCAGACAATCTGCTGATGGCACTATACTTTTTCATTCTTATAGCTCTGCCGGGAATCAGATGGATAAGCGAACACTTTTCTCATCCAATAATCGACAGACAGCGTGAAGAACAGAGCAACGAAAACCACACATCGAAATACTGGGCGAAGAAGGAAATATCGCTTGTTGACATAGCGAAAGGATTCTCGATAGCGTGTGTCATAGTTGCGGTGTCGGTGCAGCTTGCCGGGTTCTTTAGTGATGTGATCCCGACAGGCAATATCGCAGGTGACCTGCTGAATGGGCTGCTTGGGAATAAATACCTGCTGATCACTACTATTACAACTCTGCTTGCGACATATTTCCCGGACATATTTGGCAATATCGGAGGAGCACAGGAAGCAGGCACCTATATGATAAACATATTCTTCGCGGTTATCGGCGCGCCTGCATCGATAGTACTGATAGTTCGCGAAGCGCCTCTTCTGCTGGTATTTGCAGCAATAATAATTGGAATGAATATGCTGTTTTCTCTTGTTCTGGGAAGACTATTCGGATACTCAATAGAGGAGATAACCGTGGCTTCCAACGCGAATATAGGCGGGCCGACTACATCAGCAGCGTTTGCGGTATCAAAGGGGTGGAAGTCGCTTGTTGTTCCAGCCATACTTGTTGGAACACTCGGATATGTTATAGGAAATTACTATGGTGTGATTCTGTTTACGATGCTGAAATAGATGGATATTATGGTTTTTTTATATACAAGCCCTGCGTGTAACCATGGTTACGGAAAACAAAAAATAATGCATATATAATCGAATTGGGTACGGACATTACTCGTAAAATGACGTGCCCAAATTTTATATATGTGGATGTAATAATGTGTAGATTACTGAAGAAACGGAGGGAAACGATGGGTTTTGTTTATAAGACTGAAGAGTTCAACAAAGTCCTCGAAGTTCTTGAAGGTAATTACAGGATATTCGCGCCGGTGTTAAAAGTCGGAGAGGGCCGCTTCAGAGACACCGATGTGATCCGCTACGACTACATCAGCCGCATCGAAGATGCCGAGCTGGAGGAACGTTCGGATTTCTCCTTTAAGGAGATCCTGATACCTCTTTCGGAGACTATGTTCTACTTTACAGAGAACGAGATAAAGGAAGCGGATTATGATGCCCGTCCTGTAATCGTGCTGATGAGAAGCTGCGATATCCACGCGGTGAAGAGACTCGATCAGATGTATACAGGTAACGGGCCAAACAACGACTGGTTCTATGAGAGGCTCAGAGACAGAGTGAAATTCGCTCTGATCGGATGCGGAAAGGCGTGTCCGAACAGCTTTTGCGTAGACATGGGAAGCAACAAGACAGATGAGTATGCTTTCTCGATCGATGTTGTCGATGGCAAAGTGTACTGCGATGTCAAAGATGATGAACTGTTTGCTGCATTCGAAGGCGCAGGCGGTTCAAAAGATAATGTTGAGCCTCGTTTTGTGACAGAGGCGGAGTTCAAGGTAACAAGGCCGGAGGAAGTACCTATCGAGTTGTTCAAGGATCCGATGTGGGATGAGTACACCAAGCGTTGTGTCAACTGCGGCCGCTGTAACTTCGTATGCCCGACCTGCACATGCTTTACGATCCAGGACGTTTTCTATACGGATAACGGCAGAGTAGGCGAACGCCGCCGCGTCAACGCTTCATGCATGGTAGACGGATATACCGATGTAGCAGGCGGTCTGGTAATGAGAAAAACCAACGGCGAGAGAATGAGATTCAAGGTCCTACACAAGGTGTATGACTTCAGAAAACGCTTCGGCTACGATATGTGCGTAGGCTGCGGACGCTGCGATACTGTATGCCCTGAGTATATCTCGTTTGCGAACTGTATAAACAAACTTAACGCGAGAGTGAAGGAGGTGACAGAGAATGTGTAACTGCGGAAAGAATGAATATACACCTGTTCCTTCAAAGCTTCAGGACATTATAAAACATACGGCTCAGGAATGGACTTTCAGATTTACTTACGTTGGAGATGTAAAACCGGGACAGTTTTTCCAGATCTCGATCCCTAAGGTCGGAGAATGCCCTATCTCGGTCAGCGGCATCGGGCCTGATTACGTTGACCTGACCCTGAGAGCTGTAGGAAAAGTTACGGACTATCTATTTGATAACTTCAAAGCAGGCGACAGCCTCTTCCTCCGCGGACCTTACGGAAATGGCTTTGATGTGCATGAGTTTGAAGGCGGAGAGCTGATCATCGTTGTCGGCGGTATTGCAGTTTCACCTGTCAGAGGTGTAGTACAGTATCTGTGCGAGACTGAAAGCGCGAAAGACGTACATATGATCGCCGGATTCAAGGACCCGGGAGAGATCATGTTCAAGGCAGACCTTAAGGATTGGGCTGAGAAGATCGACCTGACGCTTACTGTCGACGGCGCGCCTGAAGGATATGAGGGCAAGGTCGGCCTGGTCACCAAATACATTCCGGACATCCCGATCAGAGATATCAGTAAGTGCAAGGCCATCGTAGTAGGCCCGCCTCCGATGATCAAGTTCTCTATGATCGAACTCGTCAAGAGAGGTCTAAGTGAGGATAACGTCTGGATCTCGGATTCGAGAAGGATGAGCTGCGGGATCGGAAAGTGCGGTCACTGCCGCATCAACGACAAGTATGTCTGCATCGATGGTCCTGTATTCAAGTTCTCTGAGCACAAGACACTGATCGATTAGCGGGAGGTGGAACCATGAATAAAACGACTACAGATACTAATTTAAAGAAACTGAAGAAGAACGCCTACCGTGTATCCAAGGTCAGAGGAGAAACCGCTTCCCGTGTTCGCTGCCCGGGCGGAGAGATCGATGTTGATTCGCTGCAGCGTGTCGTCGATATAGCCAGAAAATACGGCAAGGGCATGGTAAACATCACGAACCGCCAGGGATTTGAGATCCCGGGGATCGATCTGAAGGATGTTGAAGAAGTCAACAAGGCTCTTCAGCTGATAATCGAGAACAGAAACATCAATCAGGAAGAGTATAACGGCGGATATCCTGCTTCCGGAACACGTAATGTCGTGGCTTGTCCGGGCAAACAGCTCTGCCCGTTCGCCAACTATGATACAAAGAAATTCGCGCAGGAGATAGATAAGGCTATATTCCCGAACGATCATCACGTTAAGATCGCCTTCACAGGCTGCTCGAATGACTGCGCACACACACGTCTTAATGACTTTGGTATCATCGGCATGAGTGAGCCTCAATACAACAAGGATCGCTGCATCAGCTGCGAGCAGTGCGTCAAGTACTGCAAAAAGAGATCAGTCGGAGCTCTAAAGGTTGTAAATGGCAAAATAGAGCGTGATGTCAACAAATGCGTAGGATGCGCACTCTGTGTCAATTACTGCCCAACGAGAGCATGGACAAGAAGCAAAGAAGAGTATTACCGCGTCGTGCTGCTTGGACGTACTGGCAAGAAGAATCCTCGCATGGCAGAAGACTTCATGAGGTGGGCAGACCATGATACCGTGAAGAAAGTCATCTGTAACGTATATGCATATCTGGATGAATATCTGGACAGAGAGGCAGTTGAGAGCAAGGAACATATCGGCTATATCGTTGACCGTACCGGTTTTGAGGAATTCCTGAAATACATCATGAAGGATGTCACTCCGAATCCGAAGTGCGAGATCCAGGGAAGAATCTACTGGGGCGGCAAGCGCTACGATCAGAACAACGAGCTTAGAAACTCAATGTGGCGTTTTTCCGAGAGAGAAGATGCGGTAGTTCTGAAGCAAGGAGAATAATATGTTCAATGAAGAATTCACAGCTGCTTCCAAAGGAGCAGCCGCAAAATCCGCTCTTCTGAAGAAGAATCCGGGTGGCTACTTTCTGCTGTCCATGCTGGCAGGAGCATACATCGGCTTTGGTATCCTTCTGGTATTTACATTAAGCGGAGCACTTGCCGGAGCACCATACACCAAACTTGTGATGGGTTGCTGCTTCGGCATTGCACTGAGTCTTGTGGTGATAGCTGGCGCGGAATTATTTACCGGTAATAATCTGGTAATGACCGCCGGTCTCCTTCGCAAGACCGTAACACTTGGCGGCGCACTGAAGCTGTGGGGAGTATGCTGGGTCGGAAATCTTGCAGGCTCGGCGCTGCTGGCATTGGTATTCAGCCTGACGGGACTCTACAGTGACGCGACTCTGAGCGCTATGACAGGCGCTGCGGCGGCAAAGATGACGGCAGGCTTCATACCGCTTCTGACAAGAGGCATGCTGTGTAATACACTGGTATGCCTGGCTGTATGGTGCGGCTTCAGAGCTAAATCGGACGCAGGCAAGCTGCTTATGATCTTCTGGTGTCTGCTGGCATTCTTTGCAACAGGATTTGAGCATAGTATCGCCAACATGACATTGCTGACGCTGGCTCTTATCAACAACGGAGGCAACGAGGCAATCAGCATGGGAGGTTACTGGTACAACCTGATTGTAGTAACTTTAGGCAACATGATCGGAGCGATACTGTTTGTTGCGCTGCCGTATCATTTCGCATCAAAAGAAAAATAAAAATACAGGAGGACGGATGTGGCATACTTTCCGTTCATGACAGAAGTCAGTGACAAGGATATTCTGGTCGTTGGCGGCGGCAGGAGCGCATTCCATAAAGTCCGCGCATTTTGCGGATTCGGCGCGCATCTTACCGTTATTGCTGAGAACATCTCTCCGGACATCATCAAAGTGTCCGGAGAGTTTGCTATGGTAAGGAAACCATTCGAGATCACCGATCTTGAGGGAAGGGATATTGTAATAGCCTCGACCGATGACAGGGAACTCAACAGACGCATAGTTGATCTTGCCAGAGAAAGAGGCATTCCGGCAAATGCGGTCGATGACAAAGAGCACAGCGATTTTATTTTCCCCGCAGTACTGAAGAAAGAGAATTATTCTGTTTCGGTCTGTACCGATGGCAGAAGTCCTTTGCTTGCCGGCAGGATCCGCAGCAGGATCGCGGAACTGATTCCTGAAGAATTCGACGAGGCGGTCGGTGAGCTTGGCCGGATGAGAGAAGATGTCCTCAAAACGACAGACTCTCAGGATGAAAGAGCCAGATTGTTCCGAGAAGAAGCAGATAAACGGATTGGGATAAGAAAGATCCGTATCGGTACAAGAAGCAGTGCTCTTGCGATGGCTCAGACGGAGATCGTGATCAGGACACTTAAGGAGCAGGGAATCAACTGTGAGGCAGTGATCATTCGTACTGAAGGGGACAAACAGACAGACAGACCACTATGGGAATTTGGCGGCAAAGCAGTCTTCGTTTCTGAATTTGAAGAAGCGATATTGTCAGGACGCATCGATATTGCTATCCATAGCGCAAAAGACATGCCCGGTGAGCTTCCTCAAGGGATCGATATACTTGCGTGCCTCGAGAGAGAAGAACCGGGTGATGTGCTGGTTTCGTTATCAGGGAGAAGGCCTGAAGATATCAGGATAGTCGGAACCAGCAGCCGCAGAAGGCAGGCTCTTATTGAAGAGCTGTCTTCAAATTATATTACGAGACCGCTAAGGGGGAATGTACCAACGAGGCTGACCAAGCTGAGACGGGGAGAGTTCGATGCACTGGTGCTTGCGAAAGCAGGCCTTAAGAGGCTTGGACTTGATGATGAACCGGATCTCAGATATGTCGACCTTGATCCTGAGAGGTTTATTCCTGCAGCAGGTCAGGGGATCATAGCGATAGAAGGACTTGCTGTAAGTGACATCAGTGATGCCGTGCGCAGCCTGGATGACAGAGAAGCAAGTGCAGCTCTGAGGGCAGAACGGGGCTTTATGAAGGCGATCGGTGCCGATTGTCATGCTTCGGTAGGAGCCTGGGCGACTGTTCAGAAGGACGGAAGAATGCTTCTGCGGGTCATGAAACATGACGGCGGAAATACTGCGCGTGTATGTGCAGAGGGCAAGGCCGATAATATCGAGAGCATAGTGGCTGAGGCTGTTTCAAAGATGCCGGAGGTGCCAGGTGAGTAAAGTGTACATCGTCGGAGCAGGCCCCGGACACAAGGATCTGATCACAGTGCGGGGCCGCGAACTCATAGGAATGGCAGATGCCATCCTTTACGACAGTCTTATTGACAACAGTTTGCTGGATAATGCAAGGGATGATTGCCTGCTGATAAATGTCGGCAAGAGAATGGGCAGTCACAGCATGAAGCAGGAAGAGATAAATGGGCTTCTGATCAGAACAGCAAAAAGTTACAGGACGGTCGTAAGACTCAAGGGCGGAGATCCTTTTGTCTTCGGGCGCGGAGGCGAAGAGGCAATGGCTCTGATTGGTGAGGGAATAGATTTTGAGCTGATCCCGGGAGTGTCGTCTGCGATAGCTGTACCTGAACATGCAGGGATACCGGTCACACACAGAGGCATTGCACGCAGCTTCCATGTAATAACCGGGCATACCATGGATGATGAAACAGACTTCGGCAGATATGCCGGCCTTGATGGCACATTGGTGTTTCTGATGGGCCTTTCCAATCTGTACAGGATCACAGGAGATCTCCTTAAGGCAGGGATGGATCCCGAGACTCCGGCTGCAGTTATATCCTGCGGATACTCTGAAGATGAATATACAGTACAGGGCACACTTTCGGATATTACAAGAGCTTCTGACATCGCAGAGATAAAAACGCCTTCTGTCATAGTAATAGGAGAAACGGCGGGATACAGATTAAAGAGCCGGACGTTTGAATTTTTCAGAAAGCGGAGATTTCTTACAGTTGGAACGGACAGGTTCTATGAACATTTCAGTTCGGAAATGGCCAGACTGGGATTACGCACTTCGTACTGGCTGAGAATACAGACCGAGATAATTCCTGAGGGCCGCATAAATCTGGAGCGTGCGCTGAACAGTATAGAAGAATTCGAGTGGCTGATATTTGCGAGCGGAAATGCTGTCAGATTGTTTTTTGAGATCGCTGACGAGATCAGATTTGACAGACGGCGGCTTGGCAGAATAAGGTTTGCGGTCATAGGAGAAGCGACTCAAGCTGCGCTGAACGAATATGGATACTATGCAGACATAGTGCCGGGTGTCTATACCGGGAAAGCTCTTGCGGAGAGACTCGTTAAGGAAAAGCAAGCCGGACCTGCGCTGATCATACGCGCAGAATCCGGGAGTGACGAGATGTTCGATGTACTGGACGGATCGCATTGGGATTACGAGAAGGTGATCCTTTATCGTGCAGTCATAAATAAAGAGAAGATCAGAGAGGCTACGCGTAGGGATGATCATATAGTTCTTGCTAGTGCCTCAGGCGTGAGAGCATTTCTTGAAACACGCGATATAGATGAAGATTCAGCTCCTCGCTTTGCCTGTATTGGCAGCAGTACGGCTGAGGAGTTGAGAAAATACGGTTATGAGGCTGATATCATAGCCGAAACACATACTGCCCGCGGGCTGGCTGAGAAACTTTCGGAAGCAGTCGGCTGTCATCCATAGAGAGGAAATAATGAATGATGGAAAGACTAAGGAGATTAAGAAGAAGTGAAGGCATCAGAAATCTGGTACGCGAGACCAGGCTCAGCGTGGATGACTTTATCCTGCCGGTTTTCGTTACAGAAGGGACAGATATTAAAAACCCTGTGGAATCGATGCCGGGAGTGTATCAATGGTCTATAGACAAGCTCGAAGGATTCCTGGAGCCTGTTATTAAATATGGAATCCCTGCGGTAATGGTTTTCGGCATCCCGGAGCACAAAGATGAGGTGGGCAGTGAGGCATATAAGTGTGACGGTATAGCTCAGAGAGCAGTGAAGCGCATCAAGGAAGTGGCGCCTGATCTGATAGTGATAGCAGATGTCTGCCTTTGTGAATACACATCTCACGGACATTGCGGACTGGTACATGAGGGGAAGATACTCAATGACGAAACACTCCCGCTGCTTGCACAGGCAGCGCTCACCCTTGCTGAAGCCGGAGCGGATATGGTTGCTCCCTCAGATATGATGGACGGCCGTGTAGGCTTTATACGCAGTTACCTAGATGAAAATGGCTACACGGATTTACCACTGATGGCTTACAGCGCCAAATACGCATCGGCATACTATTCGCCTTTCAGAGATGCTGCTCACTCTGCGCCGGCATTCGGAGACAGAAAGACTTATCAGATGGATCCGGCAAACTGCAGGGAGGCGGTAAGAGAGTGCCTTGCAGATGCTTCAGAAGGTGCTGACATAATCATTGTAAAACCGGCACTTGCATACCTGGATGTCGTAAAGGCAGCCGCAGCAGAAGTCAGACAGCCTATAGCTGTTTACAATGTCAGCGGAGAATATTCGATGGTCAAAGCTGCTGCAGAAAACGGCTGGATAGACGAGAAGAAAATAGTGATGGAAAATCTCACCGCTATGAA
>JAFRFA010000071.1:0-8668 GCA_017434585.1 Mogibacterium sp.
AGTGCGGTGGACCAGCAGAGCTGCAGGTTGTAGCCGCCCGTGATGCCGTCGGCATCGATAGCCTCACCGATAACGTAAAGCGCGCCTGTGCCTTGAGCATAGGCGTTTTCATTTGCGAAGCTTTTGAGCTGCATCGTATTCAGATCGATCTCTGAAAGAGCGACGCCTCCCGCTGTGACCATTCCGCGCCTGTCGACCGATGCGACCGTGAAGTCGTCATGATCGAGGAGTGAAGCGAGTTTTTTTGTCCGGACATCGCCTGACTCTCCTCTGGCGCGGTCCTTCAGTATGCGCTGCATGCGCTTCGGAAGATCAGAGAGCTCTTTGTTGTACTGCAGGCGTATCGTCTGCCCGGGCTCGGCATAACGCGAGACATTGAGTATGGCAGGGCCCGAGAAGCCTTCGCGGGTGAAGAGGATGTCTCCGGTCATGCGCCCGGCCTTGCCGCTGCATGTGCATGCGGCATCGCTGCCAAATGCCGTGACCGTCACATCCGGTATGGAGATTCCGCTCAGATCGCTGTACGGGTAGTCATTCACATAGACAGGGGCAAGAGCCGGCCTCGGCTCGTTTATCTCCACTCCGAGACCGCGCAGGATCTCAAGCATCGAGCCGTCGGAACCGGTCTCCGGATACGTGATTCCTCCTGATGCGGCGACCACATTGCGGGCATATACCGGCCCGCGGTCCCTGAGATGGATTTCCCAGACGGGCCCGACGTCCGGAGCCTGTGAACGCGCGAGCGCGCCGGCCTTCACATCCGTTTCGATCTGCCACATGTTGCGCGCGGCCTCTCCGATGAGAGCATCGAGCACATCCCGCGACTTCATCGAAGCAGGGAAGATCCGTCCGTCCTCATCTGTCAGCTCTATCCCGAGGTCATCAAACCACTTCATCATCTCAAGATTGCTGTGCCTGTAAAGGCAGCGCCGCAAAGCAGGCCCGGCGGCGCCGTAGCAGTTCACAAAGTCCTTGATCGAACCGCCGTGCGTCAGGTTGCACCGGCCGCCTCCGCTCATCAGGAGCTTGCTCCCGGGCTTCGGAGAACCTTCGAGCACGACTCCGCTGAGTCCGAGCTCCCCGATATCCAGGTTCGCGGCAAGCATCAGGCCCGATGCACCGCCGCCAATTATCACGATGTCATAAATAAAACTGTCCATATCCGGATTCTAAACCATTACATCAAAAGAAGCGAGGCATATTGTCCGGAAGCGGATGGTTAAGGTAAAATCATATCTGCAGAATGCATAGGAAGAATACAGAAACGAGGTAAACATGGTTTCGTTCGAATGCGACTATATTGCCGGAGCTCATCCGCAGATCCTGAAGAGGCTTGCGGAGACAAACACGGAGGCGCTGCCGGGCTACGGCATGGACCGCTATACCGAAAGCGCAAAGGAAAAGATAAGAAAGGCCTGCGGACTGCCGGACGCGGACGTTGAGTTCCTGGTGGGAGGGACGCAGACGAATTCAGTCGTCATATCCACCATGCTGCGCGACTGGGAGGGAGTGATCTCGGCAGAGAGCGGGCATGTCAGCGTTCACGAGTCGGGAGCTGTAGAATTCACCGGCCACAAGGTTCTGACCCTTCCGACGCACGAGGGCAAGCTCGATGCGGAAGAAGTCAGGCAGTTCATAGAGACATTTTACGCTGACGTCACCCACGACCACATGGTCTTCCCGGGCATGGTGTATGTGTCGTATCCGACCGAGCCGGGCACGCTGTACACAAAGAAAGAACTCGAGGCTCTCGCGGATGTCTGCCATGAGTACGGGATACCGCTGTTTCTGGACGGGGCGAGGCTCGGCTACGGCCTTGCGAGCGAGGCTTCGGACATGACTCTCGAAGATATAGCGCGGATCACTGACGTCTTCTACATAGGCGGGACGAAGGTCGGCGCACTATGCGGGGAAGCAGTCGTTTTCACGAAGAACAACAAGCCGGCTCATTTCATGACGTCGGTCAAGAAGAGGGGAGCCTTGCTCGCGAAGGGCAGACTGCTCGGCATCCAGTTCGACACGCTGTTCACAGATGACCTGTACTTTGATATCAGCCGCCACGCCATAGAGATGGCGGGGAAGATAAAGGAGATCATAAAGGAGAAGGGCTGGAGGGTCTACATTGACTCGCCGACAAACCAGCAGCTCATCATCATGACGGACGACGAGATGGAAGAACTCGGGAAACACGTGATCTTCGACCGCTGGGGACCGTATGATGCGGACCATACTATCGTAAGGCTCGCGTCCAGCTGGTCCACGACCGAAGAGGACATCGAGGTCCTTGCCAGGGCCTGATAAAAGGGGCAGAGGTGCTGCCGCAGCTGAGCGCAGAGCAGCAGAAATGGATAAGCAATAAAAGGGAGCGGCATCGCACATGAAATGCGGGGCCGCTCTTTTTCACTGCATCCGTTGCATGCGTATACAGTAAGGGACTACTCTATACCGGTGACTTTGTAGTCCTTTGCTTCGACGGCTTCCTTTAGTACAGCATCCGCTACCTCTGCCGACATCCACACCGCAGCAGTGCCTGCCTCGTGGCTCACATCAGCGGAGGTGACTCCGTCGAGTGCTTCGAGAGCTCCCTTTACGGCTGCCTCACAGTGCGGGCACATCATTCCTTCGATCTTCATCGTTTTTTTCATCGTTTTTTCCTCGCTTTCGTTTGTACTTGTATCTTTTTCAGGCGCTTTTGCTGCGTATGCAGCGTCTGCCTGTTCCTGACTTTTTTCTTCTGCCGGACCTGCAGACCTTCTCTCTCCTGCATCGAACAGGTTGAGCCTCAGTGCGTTGGTCACCACGCAGAAGCTCGAAAGGCTCATAGCAGCCGCCGCCAGCATAGGATTCAGGGTCCAGCCGAACACCGGGTAATACACGCCGGCTGCGACCGGTATGCATATCGCGTTGTAGAAGAATGCCCAGAAGAGGTTCTGATGTATGTTTCTCAGCGTGCTGCGTCCGAGCCGGACCGCCTTTACCGCGTCTGCCAGACTGCTGTTCACCAGGATCACATCGGCTGCATCGATCGCGACGTCTGTGCCGGCCCCGATGGCTATCCCGACATTCGCCCTCGTAAGGGCGGGTGCATCGTTTATCCCGTCGCCGACCATCGCGGTGCGGCTCTGTTCCATGAGGCTTCTGACCGCCTCCTCCTTGCCGTCCGGAAGGACTTCGGCCATCACCTCATCGACTCCTGTCTCGGCAGCGATCGCCTCGGCGGTCTTTTTTCTGTCGCCGGTCAGCATCACTGTCTTTATGCCCATCTCCCTGAACTGCTTTATGGCATCCACGCTGTCATCTCTCACCGAATCCGCAAGTGCGATCAGACCGAGGAGCCTGCCGCCCTTTTCGAAGAGCACGGATGTCTTGCCGGCGTTCGCGAACTCGGCGGTCTCCCTGAGCAGACGTTCGACATCCGCTTCTCTGACACCGTTTTCAGTCATGAATCCTGCGTTGCCTCCGGCTATGCCCACGGCTCTGGAACCGTCCCAGGTGAAGGCTTTCACTCCGCCTCCCGGCACCTCGGCATAGTCGCTTATCCTCAGCGTTGTCCCTCCGATGTATTCAGAGACAGCTTTCGCGAGAGGATGCGTGGATCTCGACTCGACGGCGGCGGCCACGGTGAGAAGCTCATCCTTTGACACTCCGCGGCATGTGAACACGTCTGTGACAACAGGGTCTCCGCCCGTGATGGTGCCCGTCTTGTCGAGCGCGACCGTCTCTACCCGCCCGGTCTCTTCGAGCGCGGCTGCTGTCTTGAACAGTATGCCGTTTCTCGCGCCGACACCGCTTCCGACCATGATCGCTACAGGAGTCGCAAGGCCGAGAGCGCACGGGCAGCTTATGACGAGCACGGATATGGCTCTGGCAAGAGCGAAACCTGCATCTTTGCCCGCAAGGAGCCAGACGATGAGAGTCACGAGCGCGATGCCCATGACCACGGGCACGAACACTCCGGACACCTTGTCGGCGATCCTCGCTATAGGGGCTTTCGTTGCCGCTGCATCGCTCACCATCCTTATTATCTGCGCGAAGGTCGTGTCCTCTCCGACTCTTGTCGCCCTGCAGCGTATGAAGCCGGACTGGTTGGCTGTCGCAGCGGACACGCTGTCGCCCGGCCCCTTGTCGACCGGAACAGATTCACCGGTCAGAGCGGCTTCGTTCACCGCCGAATCGCCTTCGATGATGACGCCGTCGACAGGGATGTTCTCACCCGGGCGCACCAGGAATACATCGCCGGCTGCAAGCTGCGAGACGGGGATCTCCGTTTCGACTCCGCCTCTTTCTACGACAGCCGTCTGAGGAGCGAGCTTCATCAGGCTCTTCAGGGCGTCTGTGGTTTTTCCCTTCGACCTCGCCTCGAGCATCTTTCCGACGGTTATGAGTGTAAGTATCATGGCGGCGGATTCAAAATAGAGATCGTGCATATACGCCGTGACGGCCTCGCTGCTGCCGGCAGACTGGGCGCCTGTCATCGCGAAGAGCACGTATACGCTCCAGCAGAATGAGGCTGCGCTTCCCATGGCTACCAGGGTGTCCATGTTAGGGGCGCCATGCAGGAGTCCCCTGGATCCGCTGATGAAAAACTTCTGGTTGATGATCATGACTATTGCGGCAAGGATCATCTGCAGAAGGCCCATCGCGACGTGATTGTCCTCGAAGAAGGAAGGGACAGGCCAGCCCCACATCATGTGTCCCATAGAGAAGTACATGAGCACCAGAAGAAATCCGAGCGACCACAGGAGACGTCTTTTGAGTACAGGAGTCTCTCTGTCCTCGAGAGCGTCTTCGGCAGATGCAATCCCGCTGCCCGGCTTCTCCTGAGCGCTGCCGTCAGATTTCAGCACGGCGCCGTAGCCCGCATCCGTGACGGCGCGTATAACGTCTCCGGCAGAGGCGCTTCCTTCCACCGCCATCGAATTGGTAAGAAGGCTGACCGAGCACGATTCGACGCCTTTGACTTTTGAAACAGCCTTTTCGACCCGCGCCTGACACGCGGCACAGCTCATCCCGTTGACTGTGTACCTTTCCATCGTCTGAGATCTCCTCCGCTTACTTCATCATCTTCTGAAGGGTGGCGACGAGCTCTTCGACGACCTCGTCGTTGCCGTCCTTTATGTCGTTCCTGACGCAGGTGCGTATGTGGTTCGAAAGAAGCACCTTGCTGAAGCTGTTCAGCGCCGAGTTGACTGCCGATGTCTGCACCAGAATGTCCGGACAGTATGCTCCGCGCTCGACCATCGCCCTGATGCCGCGCACCTGTCCCTCTATACGGCTCAGCCTGTTCATGAGGTCTTTGTATTCCTCGGGACTGCGTTCCTTGCGCTTCTCGCTGCAGGCACAGCAGTCCTTTGCGTCTGCACCGCCTTTGATCTTGTCTTTCATATCTGTCATATCTGCGAACCTCTGCTGAACTTTACCCTGCTCATATCTGAAGATGCATACCCCCAAGGGGTATCTGCAAACGTAATATATACCCCCGGAGGGTATATGTCAAGGAGAGATCGGAAACCGGCCATGGGGTCTGACCCCCTGGCCGGATTGATGCCGCGCGCAGCAGATATCCCGGACTGAGCGTGACAGCGAGGGAGGGATATCTGCGACGAGCTTGCGGCTCTGTTTTGGCCGGGGGGCTTGACCCCCATGGCCGATTTCGGGCCATACGACGGAAACTGTATTTTTATGTACAGTTTCTTTTTTTGATTGAGAATATGCTCGCCCGCATGATAAAATATTGCCAATAGTGTGAGTACCGGATTCCTCAGGTACTCGGCGGCCGTAAAGGCGGCAGTAAATGAGAGGGAAGAGGAGAAAGTTTTTATGAAAGACCTAAAGCACCTTATCTATTTTGAGGATCTGCTGCAGGAAGCAAACAATGAACTTGTGCAGCAGGCTCAAAAGGAGGGCATGAAGTGCATCGGCTACATGTGCGAGAACGTGCCCGAACCACTGCTCAACCTGGCAGGATGCTTCTCTTCGAGACTCCGTGCGCCAAGAACGGGCTCGATGGAGGTCGCGACTTATTATCTGACCAGCTTCCTTTGCGAGTACTCGAGAGCCATTCTCGAGAGAGCTCTTGAGGGCGGATTCAACTTCCTTGACGGAATGATCACGCCTGACGGATGCACGATGCTCAACCGCTGCGTAGAGAACATGGATGTTCTCCAGGCAATGGGCAAGGACAAGAAGGGCTTCTTCTTCGACTATATGGAGATCCCTATGAAGGCAGACTATAACGGTCTCGATCTGTATGTGCTGCAGTGCAGGAACCACATACTTAAGCCGCTTGCAGAGAATTACGGCATCGATACATCCGATGCAGCTATCCGCAAGGCAGTGGCAGAACACAACAAAGTATGCGAACTCATCAGAGCGATCGGAGACTTCCGCAAGCTCGAGAATCCTACGATCACAGGATACGAGTTCAACGTCATCTGCCTGGCGACATACTGCGCGCCTAAGCATCTCCTGATCGGAAAGCTCGAAGAGACGCTGGCAGAACTCAAGAAGAGAAAACCTGATCCTGAACCATGGTTCAAGGCGAGAGTCCTCGTCGTCGGCTCCGAAGTCGATGACACTGACTTCATCAAGCTGGTAGAAGAAAGCGGAGCTTTCGTATGCGCCGACAGATTCTGCTACGGATCCCTCCCTGGCAGAGATCCTATCGAGCTCAACGATGAAGAGGACGCGCTCACCCAGATCTGCAGAGCATACATGTACAGAGCCGAGTGCCCTCGCTACATGGATACGGTCTCGATGGATCACCGCCGCGCTTACGTCGACGAACTCGCGAAAGAGTACAATGCGGACGGCATCATCTATCAGCAGATGAAGTTCTGCGACCCATGGGCTTACGAGAAGATGATGGGATACCACATCCTCAGGAACAGATATGACTGGCCGGTGCTCGCGGTAGACAGACCGTACGCTATCGGCACCTCCGGACAGATGCGCACCCGTGTACAGGCGTTCATGGAGAGCATCGACATCAAGAAGATTCATAAGGAGGGTTAATCATGGCAGTCAGAAAATTCAAAACAATGGTCAACCCTGAAAAGATCAAGGGCGACACAAGATACGGCGACCTCTACAAGCCGCACGGCAAGGTAAGAAAGCGCCGCGAGTGGCGCGGAGTAGGCGACACGCTCTACGATTACACGCGCTGGCTCGGCATACTCATGACACTCGGCAAGTTCATGGTAGTGCCGCGCAATATAAAGTTCTTCTTCAGATACCGCTGGATGGCTAACTATCTGGCAGTACCTATGATGGTAGACAGATTCACTCAGGGTCTCAGAGGCGAATACCTCAGGATGGCTCACGAGGAGCAGGACCTCATCATCATCGACGTAGCCAAGCTGCTCGGAAACCTGGCCCGCGGCGACCGCAGGACAGGGAACGACGAGGAGTTCTCGAAGATGAACGTCCTCGTTGACGAGAACGAGATGACTGCAGTCATGATGGGATTCCCTAACCTCAAGTGCACATCCCGCGAGACACCTTCGACTTACGTATCCGTACTGCTCAACCAGCACGCTGCTGAGCACTACATCGACGTAGCTCAGGAATACGGTCTTGCCGGAGACGTCTGCCCGATGCCTGAGGCTGAGGCCGGCGTATCCATCGACGACGACGCTCCTGTTCTCGGTGCATGCGCTATCCAGTGCAACACCACATGCGACGGATCCCTGCTCGGAAACGGAGTCATCTCCGAGAGACTCGAGAAGGAGGACGGCATCCCTGTATTCCAGCTGCCGGCGCCTCTCCGTCACAAGGAAGACGACGTTCAGGACTACGCAGCTGAAGAAGTCAGAAGAGCGATCAAGTTCATCGAAGAGCATACAGGACACAAGTGGGACTGGGATTACTACTTCGAATGCGCCCGCAGAGTCAACATCGCGACAAGAGCGCGCAACGAGTGGCTCGACATGAACAAGACGGATTATCCGCAGATCTTCGGCGGCAACCTCGCACTGTATACAGAGACCAACTACATGGCTATCTGCGGCAAGGTGCCTGAATTCGAAGCCTGCGACAGAAAGCTCATGAAGCTCGCCGAGCAGGCATACAAGAAGAAAAAGATGGCTGCTCCTGAGTACCGCCACAGAGCGATCGTATGGGGCGTGCAGTCGCACTTCTACATGGATTTCCTCGTATGGCTCCTCAACTGCTGGGGCATCGTGCCTCTGACAGACATGCTCTCGTGCATCAACACGGAGATGATCGCAGAGACAGATACTCCTGAGAACAGAGAGCAGGCATACTACGACATGGCCATGCTGACAGAAGAGATGATCATGCGTAACCGTACGCACGGCGGATACAAGGTCCTGCTCGACGACCTCTTCGAGTTTGTCGAACAGTTCAACGCCGACATGATCATCCTCTGGGAGCATATCACATGCAAGGCCCTGGACGGCATGCACGGACTCTTCGAAGACAGAGCAAGAGATCTCGGCATACCTCTGATCTGGGTAGACCATCAGCTCTTCGACCCTCGCGTCGTTTCGAGACAGGGCGTAAGAGACCAGGTCAACCAGTACATGAGAACGGTAATGCAGGAAGAACCGCTTGATCCGTCGCTCGAGATACTCGACGATGAGAATTCTTGGTAAGAACACCGGAGGTGTATAGAAATGAAAAAGAAACTGCTCAAACTGCTGCTGTA
>JAFRFA010000072.1:0-4083 GCA_017434585.1 Mogibacterium sp.
AATCTGGAAAAAAGAGTCTGTAAAAAAGATTTTGTACTCGTTGGATTAGCAAAAACACTATGCCGAAGAAACCGCAATGGAGTCTTCAAAATGCATAGATCTGACAATTCTTCGGCATAGTTTTTTCTTCGGCATAATCAGTGTTATCCCGAATTCGGGATAACACTGACAACGGGAAGGAATTCTCTGATGTTAAGAACATTGAGAGGTCTGCACTCAATCCGAAGAAGAAACGCACACATCTTTTCTTCTGCGAGCCTAACCGCTCGGACGAGAAAGCTTCCTGTGAGAACAATCACAGGCTGATACGTGATGTGATACCAAAAAGCACTTCGCTTATACCCTACAGCCAGTATGACATCACATTAATGATGAACCACATCAACAGCTACTGCCGGAAAAAGTCTTTCGGCAAGTGCGCTTACGACCTCGCTATGGATGCTTTTCCTCAGGAGTATTTTGACTTGCTCGGGCTGTACAGGGTCCCTCCGAATGAAGTGATCCTCAAGCCGGAACTGCTGAGGGAAGCCTATTCAAAGGCGAAGGCCGCAGATAGATAATCTATCTTCAATGTTAATGCAACTTCTGTTGCAATTATCCTGACAAATGCGGCTCTGCTACCGTGTCAGGTGGTTTTGTATGCCTCGATTATTCAGTTTTATGGCTTTTCATCCAGAATTTGCGTCTATGCAAAAGCGCCGGCATCGTTGAAATACCAGCGCTTGCGTTGCATTTACATTGGTGTTGCATTTACCTTGAAAATTCAGCATCCGCAAAAACCTACAATTATTTTAACTTTGTACTAAAAGAGTACAAAACTCTCTGCAAAACACTCGTGATCCGCTGCTTTTTTCGTTGCTGTCGATGCGGACGGGCAGTAAAATAATCACATGGAACTACAGAACTTAAGAGGCAGACAAAACAGTATCACAGAAGCACTGCAGCTGACGCTGCCTGAGCACGCGGTGATCAGCGTCGTCGGTGCGGGAGGAAAGACCTCGCTGATATCCGCATGGGCGCGCGAGCTCGCAGCGTCGGGCAAAAATGTGATCATAACTACAACTACTCATATGTTCCGTCCGGAGCGCATGGAGGAGGACGGCATAAAGGTGATCGCCGCTGACGATCCCGAAAAGCCCGGCAAGCTCACGGCTCCGCCGGAGGATGTGCTCAGCAGGCTCAGGGAAGAGGCTGACGTCGTTCTCATCGAGGCCGACGGTTCGCGCCGCATGCCCCTCAAATGGCCCGCCGCCCACGAGCCGGTCATACCGGACTATACCGACATAACTGTGTGCGTCGCGGGGCTTTCAGCCATCGGCAGGCCGGTAACAGACACCGTATACCGCGCAGATGAGATGCCCGAAACGCTCATGCGCGACATCGTGGATTTCAATCTGGTGCACGCCCTCGTCTCGTCAGTAAACGGAGGCCGCAAAGGCGTGCGCGGCGAATTCAGAGTCTTCATGAACCAGGTGGATAACGACACGGACAGACTTGCCGCCGCCTACAGGCTGCAGCAGTTCTTCGCCGTGCTCGGGATACAGAGCGCATGGGGTTCTCTGAAAGACCCCGAAGACATCCGCCTCGCTGTCATCCTTCTGGCCGCAGGAGACAGCAGAAGGTTCGGTTCGAACAAGCTCCTTCACACGATGGATGATGGACGCCCTATGATAGCGCCGGTCCTTGACGCGGTCAGGACCATCGATGCCTGCAAAAGGATCATCGTCACTCAGTACGACGAGGTCGCGGATCTGGCTGCCGGTTTCACGGTCGTCAGAAACGACAGGCCCGACCTCGGCATATCCCACAGCATGCAGCTCGGTATCGAAGCTGCCGGCGATGCGGATGCATACTTGTTCTGCGTCTGCGATCAGCCCGGGCTCGGTGCATCTACTCTTGAAAGCCTTATAGAATCATACAAAAAAGGGACCGCCGGCATCGTTTCCCTCGCGTGGCGGGGAAAGATGTGCAATCCCAAGATATTCTCGTCGCGATACAGAGCCGAACTTATGAGCCTTTCAGGAGATACAGGAGGCAGGCAGATCATCGCCGGTCATGAAAGAGACCTCATGCTCGTCGAAGCTCAGAGCGAAGATGAGATCAGAGACATCGACCGTCTGCCGCAGTGACCGCTACACGATCTCCATAAGGACTTCTACGGCTCCTCCGCATATCATTCCTTCATCAGCGACTTCTTTGCCGCTCATGTCGACGTATACCATCACGGGCTTTTGCGGCCCGTTTTTCATGTTTTTGAGCATCTCAGCGGCGCGCTCCATTATCAGGGCCTCAGCAAGTCCTCCGCCAATGGTCCCCGTGATCTTCCCGCTTCCGGATATCAGCATCCTCGTTCCCGGGGCTCGCGGGGACGAACCCTTCTTTGATACTATGGTCGCAAGAACGGCGTCAGTTCTTTCGTCGGACATGAGCTCTCTCATCACATCGGCCGGTATGCCCTCGCTTTTTCTCTTTTTATTCTTTACATCGATTATCTCGGCCATGATCGATACCGATATCTCTTCAGGCGTCTCGGCGCCGATGTCGAGTCCTATCGGCATGTGCACCGAATCGATCACATCCTGTGCCACACCGCTGTCCGCAAGCATCTGCCTTACCATTCCGACCTTGCGGCGGCTCCCTATCATACCGATATAGGCATATGGCTTCTCCACTATGCTGAGAAGGCACTCTGTATCCGACAGGTGTCCTCTTGTAACGATGATGAAGAAGGTATCCCGATCGCCCGGGATATCCGCCAGAGCCTCTCCAAAACCGCTGCATACGCCCTCGTCCGCACCGTGGCTGAGAGCGTTCTGTATGAAGTTCTCACGGTCATCGATCGCAGTCACATGAAAGCCCATCATCTTTGCGATCTCTATCACAGGCATGGATACATGGCCCGCTCCGCATATTACGAGTTTCTTTTCGTTGCCGAGGAGTTCCGAAAACACCCTGGCATCACCGATCTTTGCAAGACAGCCGTACTCTGCCGCAGCGGCCTCGTCTGAATGCAGTTTAAAAAGACCGTCATCGCAGCTCATCCACACGGGTTCTCCTGCGGATGTTATCATCTTCTCACCGGCATGAGGCCCGTCGCATACCGTGAACATACGGTTCTCAAGGTTTATATTCAGTTCGCTTACAGCTTCGTAGAATTTCATATCCCTTTCCCTTTTTATCTGAGAAGAAGTATATCTTCTTCGTTCAGTCTGAGCCAGTCCGGAAGTCCCCTCTTTTCGATCTCCTTCTGCTCTTCACTCTGGACGAACCAGCTGATGATGTTTTCATCAGCATGTACACCGCCGGAGACATCCTCTTCAGGTCTGAAGTAGTAATTCTTCTCGAATGGCAGTTCATCCTCTCTTACAGGGATGAATCTTATGCAGTTGTCCTGTCTTTCTCCCCATACAGGAACGAATCTGTGCGCTCTGTAGCCGGCGTGGGTCGTGCCGTCAGGTATATCCCTTCCGATACGGACTTCCAGGTCCCAGTCGATGAGTCTGAGGGTCCTGCCGCCGGCCGCTTCAGCCCGTGTGAAATTCTTGCATCCCGTCAGCCGGGCAGCTTCAACACTTCCCGGATCTCTGAAGACCTCGCCTGTCCTCCCGTGCCTGATGATCCTTCCCTTCTGCATCACGAAAAGCTCTTCGCTGAACCTGTACAGCTCGTCTCTGTTATGCGATACCATCAGGACCTGTCCCGGGAAGTCTTTGAGCATCTCCGTCATCTCGAGCTGCATCCTGTCGCGCAGATACGCATCGAGAGCCGAGAACGGTTCGTCAAGGAGTATGAGATCAGGTCCAGTCACCATGATGCGCGCAAGAGCCACCCTCTGCTGCTGGCCCCCTGAGAGCTCACCCGGAAGTCTGTTCTCAAATCCGTCCATCCTGAAGCTCCTGAGCATATCCAGGGCTTTGGCTCGCTTTTCTTCATCTGGTTTTCCGAGCCCAGCCATGACATTCTTAAGTACGCTCATAGTCGGAAAGAGCGCATAGTTCTGGAACATGTATCCGACGTTCCGCTTCTGAGGCTTAAGATCCGTCTTCGTTTCAGAATCGTAAAGCACTCTTCCGTCCGCCTCGA
>JAFRFA010000012.1:0-6467 GCA_017434585.1 Mogibacterium sp.
AGCGCCGGACGGGAGATGATCCACGCCCGGCACATTTTTTCTTTACAGGTAATCCGTCTCGTATCCCATCGGCCTGCCCATCAGGGTCTCCATCGCGTCCTCGACGGTGATGTTGCCCTTGATGACATTGTAGATGGCATCGGAGATAGGCATCTCCACATTCAGGCTTTCGGCGAGCTCGTGCACCACCTCGGCGGTGTACATGCCCTCTGCGACCATTCCGATCTCCTTTATGGCTTCTTCAGGCGAGCAGCCCTGTCCTATCAGCCTTCCGCAGCGGAAGTTCCTTGAATGTATGCTGGTGCAGGTGACTATCATGTCGCCTATGCCCGCGAGACCGAAGAAAGTCGAAGGCCTTGCTCCCATGACGACTCCCAGAGCCGTCGTCTCGGCGCAGCCTCTTGTCAGCATCGCCGCTAGAGTATTGTCTCCGTATCCGAGTCCGTTGATGATTCCTGAGCCTACCGCCAGCACGTTCTTCAGGGATGCGGCGAGCTCCATGCCCATCATGTCGTCGTTCAGATACACCCTGAACCTGTTGTTCATGAAGAGCTCGGCCATGGCCATGGCGGATTCTTCCTTCTGCGACGACATCGCCACGGCGGTCGGCACTCCTATACCTACCTCCTCGGCGTGGGAAGGACCTGAGATGCATACGTATCTGTCCATGTCGAAGTATTCGCCGATGACCTCGGACATCCTCTTGTGGGTCTTCTGCTCGATGCCCTTGGATATGCACGTGATGATGGCGTCCTTGCGGATGTACGGAGCAGCCGCGCTTATGGCGCTCCTTACATGCTGGGCCGGAAGAGCGAAGATGACGAAATCCGCGTCGCTGATGGCCTCTTCGTTGGTTTTGCAGAAGTGATAATCACCCCTGAGCTTGACGCCCGGCAGATAATCCTTGTTTTCCATGTCGGCTTCCATGCGGGCGAGGTGATCCTGGTCTATGTCGTATATATTGACTCTGCAGCCCTTGGCCGCGACGATAGTGGAGAGAGCCGTTCCGAAGCTGCCTCCGCCTACGAATGCTACTGTCTTCATGTCGTTTCCCTTCGCAAGTGCTTCTCAGAATTAACCTGAAACCAATTGTACACTTTTTGCATAAGCAAAGCAAAACGGCTTGTTATGTGGTAGAATGAAAAGCATGAAAAAGGAAGGAGACTTCAATGGCAGTCAACAAGAACAAAAGACAGTTCAGGTTCGAGCTGAACGACAAGGATTATGAAGCGTTCGGACGCTACCGTATAATGTATACGGCTCAGGGACGGAAGATGGTCCTCAGACAGCGCATCACATATATAATATCGGGCATATGCATCGCAGCCCTCTTTTATGTGTTCCCGGTATCCCAAAGCTTTGCCAGGCTCGCGTATATAGTCGCCGCAGTCATAGGCATAGGCGGAGCGGTGTTTGCCGAGAAACTGGTCCTGAGGCAGCAGAGACAGGCAATACAGAACGCGGAGGCTACCGCCGAAAGCATTCACCTGCCGGAAAACACCGTGCGCTTTGACGATGAGACATTCGAGACAAAGGCCGGGGATGACGTGCAGACTTTCAGATACGGAGACATCAAGCTCATCGATCTGACAGAGGAGGCCATATATGTCTGGATGAGCGACGAGATGATCATGCCGATACCGCTCCACGCCTTCAGAGGCATGGACGAGATGAAAGAGCTGTACAAGTGGATAAAGGCTAAGATCAAAGAGCAGGGCGGCGAGGCCGGTGACGACGATAAATAGTCAATCATTGCACTTTGTGAAAAACAACAAAAAAAACATGATTTTTAGTTGACATCCAACATAAATATTGCTATAGTCACAACTGAACTTATTCTATGAAAGGAGCACATTCACATGAGAACAAACATGATGATGACAATGGGAATGATGGGCATGTGCATGTGCAGAGCCGGTGAATAGCATAGGATAAGGTCAGAACGGAACAAAACCTAAACTATGAGTTTTCTCATGTTGTACAGGCGGGAAGGTCGTTATGGCCCTCCCGCTTTTTTACACTATAAGGTATAGATGCAAGCTATAACGGAAAGGGACAACAATTGAGCGAACATATAATAAGCCTTCAGGGCGTGACCAAGGAATTCGATACCAAGGGCGGCAAGGTGGTCGCGCTCAGGGACATAGATCTGAATATCGAGAAGGGCGATTCCTACGGGATCATCGGCCTGTCGGGAGCGGGCAAGTCGACTCTGGTGAGAACGATCAATCTGTTGGAGGAGCCGACCGAGGGCAAGGTCCTGTTCGACGGCAAGCTGCTGACCGGACTTTCGCCGAAGGAGCTCAACCTCGAAAGGCGCAGGATCTCGATGATATTCCAGCAGTTCAATCTGCTGATGCAGAGGGACGCGACAGGAAACATCTGCTTCCCGCTCGAGATAGCCGGAGTGCCTAAGGCCGAGGCGGTCGAGAAGGCAAAGGAGCTTCTGAAGGTAGTCGACCTCGAAGAGAGGGCGAACTCCTACCCGTCCCAGCTCTCGGGAGGGCAGAAGCAGAGGGTGGCCATCGCAAGGGCGCTGGCATCGGATCCGGAGGTCATACTCTGCGACGAGGCGACATCGGCTCTCGACCCGAAGACCACAAGATCCATACTGGCCCTGCTCAGAAAGATCAATGAGGAGCGCGGCATAACCCTGGTGGTCATCACCCACGAGATGGAGGTCATCAAGCAGCTCTGCAACAAGGTGGCGGTCATCGAGAACGGCGAGATAGTCGAAAGGGGCGATGTCCAGGAGATCTTCAGAAAGCCTAAGACCAAGGCTGCCAGGAAACTCTTCTTCCCGGACGGGCAGGTCACCGAGAAGCCTCTTGTGAGGACTTCGACAAGGAACAGAGTGAGGCTGGTCTATGATGAATCCACCGCGGGCGAGCCTATAATCGCCAACATGATAATGGAACTCGGCGCGCCGGTGAACTTCCTCTATGCGAACCTCGACGTTCTCGGAGGAGCTCAGAAGGGCCAGATGGTCATATGTCTGGCAGAAGACCCCGCAACAGCCGAAAAGCAGAAGGAATACCTCAGAGCCAGAGGGGTCGAATTCATCGAGATAGAAGAAGACGATTACGAAGTCAACGGAGAGGAGGCTGAGGCGTAATGGATACACATGAACTTATCCAGCTGCTCGGAGAGGGCACTGTCCAGACTCTGATCATGACCCTTGTCGGCACACTGCTGTCGTACATCATAGGGCTTCCGGTAGGCGTCTCGCTCATAGTCACCGGGCCGAACGGCATAAAGCCGGTGGCGTGGTACAACAAGGTGATGGGCTTCGTCGTCAACGTGATCAGATCGATGCCGTTCCTCATACTAATGATCGCTCTGATGCCGTACATCAGAAAAGTGATCGGCACGGGCATCGGCACATGGGCGGTCACTACGGCTCTCGTTCTGGCGGCATGGCCTTTCGTGGCGAGGATGGTCGAACAGAGCCTGCTCGAAGTGGATCCGGGAGTCATCGAAGCCGCTCAGGCCATGGGCGCGGGCAACATGCAGATAATCCGCAAGGTGCTCCTGCCCGAGGCGAGACCGTCGCTCATAAACGGAGCGGCCGTGGCAACGATCACCATACTCGGGTACTCGGCGATGGCCGGCATACTCGGAGGCGGCGGCCTGGGAGACATAGCCATCAGGTACGGATACTACAGATACCAGGCGGCGATAATGTGGATCACAATAATAGTGCTCGTGATCCTGGTGCAGATACTGCAGGAGATCGGCATAAAACTGGCGGCAAAGCTGGACAACCGCCTGAACTAGCTATCGTTCAACACTTATATCTATCAGAAAAGGGCAGATCTTGAGAAGAAGGGAGAAAAGACAATGAAGAACATCAAAAGATTCAGTATTTTAGCACTCGTGCTCGTACTCGCTCTCGGCGCTCTCAGCGCATGCGGCAGCAAGAGCAGCGGCGGCGGAGATGACAGCGCGGACAAGACGATCAGGGTAGCGGCATCGCCGACACCTCACGCAGAGATCCTCAATTCGGTCAGCGATGCTCTTGCGGCAGAGGGATGGACCCTCGAGGTAGTCGAGTTCGAAGACTACGTACAGCCTAACGTGGCGACCACTGAAGGAGACGTTGACGCGAACTACTTCCAGCACGTTCCTTACCTCGAAGAATACAACAAAGAGAACAGCACTGAACTCGTGGCTGTAGGCAATGTGCACTATGAGGCGATGGGTGTATACAAGGGCACAAAGGACAGCCTTGACGCTCTCGCTGAAGGCGACAAGATCGGCGTTCCTAACGACACCACTAACGAGGCCAGAGCGCTGCAGCTGCTTGCTGCAAACGGAGTCATCACCCTCAAGGAGGGAGTAGGACTCGAAGCTACAAAGACGGATATCACTGAGAACCCGAAGAACGTCGAGATAGTAGAGCTCGAAGCGGCTTCGATCCCGGGAGCTCTTCCTGACCTCGCTTTCGGAGTCATCAACGCCAACTACGCTCTCGGTGCATCCCTGACAACAGCTGACGCTGTTGCATACGAGGCCGGCGATTCCGAGGCTGCAGAGACATACGTGAACGTCATCGTGGTCAACAAGGGCAACGAGGAGAGCGAGAAGACCAAGGCTCTCGTGGCCGCCGTCCAGACTGAGGCTGTAAAGAAGTTCATCGAGGAGAAGTACAACGGCGCGGTCATCGCGAAATTCTAGACATGACCGGAAGACGCAATTATTAAAAAACGTTGATACAGAGCTCTCCCGCATCAATGACGGGAGAGCTTTGTGCTATGATTGGGAAGCGGAAGCTCTGAAGACAAAGCGGGAGAGGGAGAGAAATATGTATAAGGTATCGGTGCTGGCGGGAACGCCTGTAGATACACAGATGGGAGTGGAGTTCCTTAAGATGAAGAACGAAACGGCGGCAAATGACATGCAGATAAAGCCGCTGTACCGGCCTGTGGCGGAGGACTGCGACGTCCAGCTGAGATTCCAGTATTCGGACGACGACGAAAAGCGCGACGTGATGGATTCCATCTTCGACGCGGACATCGCCGAGGGTGTCAGGCACTTCTTCATTTACTGCAATTCGCTTTCGGGCGCTTTCGACTTCGACAGATATGCCATGCGTAAATCGCTGGAGAGCGGCGAGGACATACATATATATACCCCTCTGCAGGTATACAGAAAACTCGGAAAAGAGTACAGAAGGCTGGGCGTTGCGGCGGCCAACAATCTGTCGGCCCACTCCATAGAAGAGGCGCTGCTTTCGTCCAATGAGGATCTGTATGTGCTCGGCTCGGGCAATATGGCGATAGTAAGGGCGATCGAGGACGGGCTCGGCCCCGGCGAGATAGTAAGCGGCTGCGGTCTCGGGGCGATGACAGAGTACATGGAGGCCTGCGGCGCAGAGGCTGTGCTGCTGGGCTGCACTCATTTCCCTTACCTGAAGGAGGAGCTGGAAAAGGTATGTTCCCTTCCGGTCATAGATCCTGCCGACATGATGTACGAAGCCCTGAAAGGACAGATCATGGACATGTGACAGCGCTGTACGCGGCCGTTTGCGCTTTATGCCGCCCGGAAAGGGCGGTGTTTTCTTTTTTATTATTTATTTTGGGAGCGGAATCCTTTATTTTGCAACGGATATACTATATAATCCACTATGTATATTTATGTGCCTTAACCATTGTTTATCAGGCACGAAAAGAGAACATCATTCTGAAGAAGGGACTGAATGAAAAATGGACAACAATTTTGTAAAAGTCGGTAAATGGGGCGAATGCCTCTGGGGCATCAACGAGAACGGAGGGCTCTTCATCATCGAAGGGCTCGCAGACAGCGTGAGCCCTGAAGGATCGCCGTGGGCTGAAGTGGCATCAACGATAACATCGGCAAACACCGTCGGCACCGTGACATTCCCTGACGGGGCTTCCCTCTCGGGACTGTTCAAGGGCTGCAAGAACATGGTGACTGCCGATCTCAGCGGCTTCGTCACAGGCAATGTCAGAAACATGAGCTCGATGTTCGAGGGCTGCGCCAACCTGAGGGAACTGGATATCTCATCCTTCGATACGCGCCGCTGCTCAAACATGCACGCAATGTTCAGCAAGTGCGCAAACCTGGAGGAGATACTTCTCGCCCAGGACTTCAGCGCGGAAGGAGACGGAAGCACCCGCTGCGACAGACTGGCGGTAAAGGAATACGGCAAGTACAAAAAAGCCAAGCCGATCTACGTCGAAGGCTTCAGGGTCATTTATCATGACAATCTTGACGAAGAACTCAGCAGAGAAGACAGGACAACTCCGGGCATCAAATACACCGTCGAAGAGCCGATGTTCAGCTCGCCGAGCGACAGGGCCGTCTTCGTTTCCTGGAATACCGATCCTGATGCGAAGGGCACATACTACCGTCCGGGAAAGACGATAGAAGCTCTCGATGAGGATCTCAACCTCTATGCAATATGGGCATGGGCCCCTGTGATCAAACAGTCCCCTCAGATCAGA
>JAFRFA010000073.1:0-2137 GCA_017434585.1 Mogibacterium sp.
TATCCATGCTGCTGAAGAGAACGGTTCTCAGACAACAGGCTGGATCAGAGGCGTCTACCCGACCAGGGAGACCGCGAGAGACTCTATTCTTCGCGGAGACATGTTCGTGCTGGAAGACGGTGAGATTCTAGGCTCGGCGGTTATAAACCAAATTCAGGTGGATGTTTATTCCGGTGCGCCGTGGGAGTTCGATACGGAGTCCGTCTGTGTCCTGCACACGCTTGTCATAGCGCCGCAGGCTGCCGGAAGGGGATATGGCCGCGCTTTTGTGGCTTTCTATGAACGATGGGCAAAGGAGCTTGACCTGCCAGAGCTTCGTATTGATACCAATGCGAGAAACGCAGCAGCCAGAGCCTTGTACCGAAAACTGGGTTACAAAGAGATAGCTGTTGTTCCAACCACATTTAACGGGATCCCAGGTGTGGACCTTGTTCTTTTGGAAAAGAATCTGAATGCCTTCCGGCCGGCATGAATGCTGACTGAGATGCATCAAAAGGAGCGATTCGAATGACAACCCGTCAGTTTGATAAGAATGTTTCAAACGTTCTGGCACACTATACCCGCTACAATATTGTTTCTCACAAAGCCTGGAAGGAAGGCGGACAGCTGTATCTGGGGTTGAAGCTCGGCCCTGACCTGCTGAGAAACGGCGTCTGGGGAGTATCAGCTGTGTTCGACCGTGACGGAAAGCTGATTAAAAGCAGCTGCGGCAGTCTCCGGGACTTTCTGTTTACCTGGATCCTGATGAAAAGGATCGAGACTGCCTGTTCGAAGCCCGGGAGGAGAGATCATGGCAACTGAACGGGAAATGCGGCTTCACCGCTGCTGTTTTACAGGGCATCGCCCGGAAAAGCTTTCTCAGTCAGCTGAAGAAGTGCATGATTGGCTGAAAGACCAGATTCTGAAAGCCATAGACGACGGCTATCTGACATTCATTACAGGGATGGCAATGGGCGTGGATATCTGGGCAGGGGAGATCGTGACAGAACTCCGCCAGACGGATTCGCGCCTTCATTTGATCGCCGCGGTGCCCTGGGGCGGCTTCTCTGCAAGATGGAATACTGAATGGAAAACGAAGTACGAGGATCTGATCAAAAAGGTTGACCTCGTAAAGTATATCAGCAAAAAGTACGATTCTACTGTCTTTGAGAAGCGGAACATCTGGATGGCTGACCACTGTTCCCGATTGATCGCTTTTTACAACGGAGCAGACGGCGGGACCAAAGATATGATTGCCTATGCTCTTGAGAAAGGACTAGAGACGGTGGTCGGCGGAGAGACTTCGGAGGAGGCAAATGGCTGATCCCAGAGCCGCGAGGCGCGGATATGTTCCGGATGACGAGAGAAACTTCTCCCCGGAATCCATCGAAAAGCTTCGAGTTGCTTCCCGGCATGTGCTTTACCTGATCAATGAAGGCTATGACTTGAAACAGGCATCGACCTTTGTCGGGAACCACTTTCTGCTCTCTGAACGCCAGCGGCTGGCGGTCATGCGGAGTCTGGCAACAGCTGAGCAGCTTGCCATGCGCAAAGCCAAACTGTTAACAGCTGCCGAAGCAGCCGGGAGAGACGTCTGGATCGACGGTTTTAACACCGTCATAACTCTGGAGGTTCTGAAGTGCGATTCCATTCTGTTATCCTGCATGGACAGAACCGTTCGGGATCTTGCTTCCCTGCGGGGAACCTACAGGATCATTCCGGAGACGGAAGGTGCTGTCAGACTGCTCTTCGATTCCCTCGCAGAGATGGAGATTCATTCGGCAACTGTCCTGCTGGACCAGCCGGTATCCAATTCCGGCAGATTAAAGGCCTTAATTGCCGAGCTTGCAGTGGAATATCCCTTCGACTTGGATATTCAGATACAGAAGGATGTTGATCGCGAACTCTATGAGAAAGAGAATGTCATTTCATCGGATTCCATCATTCTTGATCGCTGTCTGAGCTGGATTAATCTTGCAGCAGTGTGTATGGAACGGCAAAACAGGCAGGGGCTTCGCGTTTGGGATTATCAGAAGGAGCAAGTTGATGAATGACGCCGCACTGATTTGGACACGATCAAAAGAAGAGCTTGTCCGGACAGTTGTCTCGCTTGGATTTCCTTCAGAGTTGGGGGAGGCCGCTGCCCGTCACCTGGGCA
>JAFRFA010000013.1:0-9570 GCA_017434585.1 Mogibacterium sp.
GGCTACAAGACCATCGTCATCAAGTCGAACGAGAACGGCACGGTCGACATAGACGACCTCAAGGCGCACCTCGGTCCTAAGACAGCGGGCCTGATGCTGACCAACCCTAACACGGTAGGTCTCTTCGACCCTAACATCATGGAGATCACGAAGCTCGTCCACGAGGCAGGCGGACTCTGCTACTATGACGGAGCCAACCTGAACGCCGTTATCGGCATCGTACGTCCGGCAGACATCGGATTCGACGTTATCCACATGAATCTGCACAAGACGTTCTCGACTCCTCACGGCGGCGGCGGTCCGGGAAGCGGCCCTTGCGCGTACAAGGACTTCCTCGCGCCGTTCGCACCGGGTCTTGTCTGCAAGGACGGCAAGGAGTACACGAGGGCAGAGAAATCCATCGGAAACATGACCGGCTTCTACGGCAACTTCCTCGTTATGGTCAAAGCATACACATATCTGCTGACCATCGGAAAGGACGTAGCTACACTGGCTCAGAACGCTGTGCTCAACGCGAACTACATGCAGGAGAAGCTCAAGGATATCTATCCTATCGCATTCGATACGACCTGCATGCACGAGTTCGTCATCGGTCTCGACCCGATCTACAGGAAGACACACGTATCGGCTCTGGACGTAGCCAAGGCACTCCTCGACTACGGCATCCATCCGCCTACGATCTACTTCCCTCTGATCGTGCACGAGGCTCTGATGATCGAGCCGACCGAGACGGAGACGAAGGAGACTCTCGACGAGGCCATCACGGCATTCAGAGAGATCTACGACAGGATCTTCAACGCGCCTGAGAGCGTACAGCAGGCTCCTCAGACCACACCGGTACTGAGACTTGATGATACGAAGGCAGCGAGAGAACCTCATCTGAGATACATCTTCGACTAGGACCCGTATCACGGAATCAAATGCATACGTCCCCTGCGCATCATCTGATGCGCAGGGGACTTTGTTATACTATTAATGAAGATATTGCTCTCGCTTTTATGGTAAAATATTGTTAACTGGGTATATTTTGCGGCTGCAGAGGAATGTCAATGTCACAGTACTTCATGTACTATACCGAATCTCAAATAATATGCCTGATAATATTCAGCATCATTCTGGTCCACGATCTTTCGAGGATCGACCGCCAGGAGAAGCAGATCAGATTCGACTACGCTCTGGTATCCTTCATGCTGTATTTCATTTCGGATGCCTTCTGGGCCGCCATTATATCCGGCGTCGTTCCGAAGACATTAGCCAGTGCTACCGCAGTCAACTTCTTCAACAATTTCTTCATGGCTCTGATCATTTACAACTGGTTCATGTATGTGCTGTCAGTAGAGAAAGTAGGCAAAAAATACTCTCCGCGTCAGAAACTCATACTGGCTCTTCCTCTGATCATATCCGCTTTGGTATCTCTTCTGCTGTACGGCCTTAAGCCGGAGCTGATGTTCACACCGGATCTCAGCACCACCTTCGTGTCGACAATGATGCTGGTGCTGGTGCCTATCATATATATAACCGCGATACTGATATATACCGTCAGAAAGGCTGTAAGCGCGAAGACCCGCGAGGAGAGGGCCACGCATATCCGGCTCGGAACGCTGCCTCTTGCCATCGTGTTCGGCGGACTGCTTCAGGTGATAATGCTCGAGAGCATTCCGATATTCTGCTATTGCTGTTCTATCGTAATGATATTATTCTACATACAATCGTTAGAGAGCCAGGTATCGGCAGACCCTCTCACCGGTCTCAACAACAGAGGCCAGCTGCAGCGCTATGTCCAGCAGAACAGCACTCTCTTCAGGGAAGGCATGAAGACCTATGTCGCGATGATCGACGTCAACGACTTCAAGAAGATAAACGATGAACACGGTCACGCAGAGGGCGACACCGCTCTGGTCGTGATCTCCGACTCGCTGAGACATGCCGCGGGCGCGGCAGGTTTCCCGGTCTTCATCTCCAGATACGGCGGGGATGAATTCGTCCTGATCATGCACTGCAATGATAAAAACGGTCCTGAAGAAATGATCCGTTCGATACGGCGTAACTTGCAGGAAAAATCCGTACAGGCCGGGCTCCCGTACAGGATCTCCGTCGCCTACGGCTATGATGAGCTCAGTCCGCACGGCGAGGAATTCTCAGACTGCCTGAGACGCGCGGATCACAACTCATATCTGGATAAGGAAAAGCAGAAGTCAAAGAGGTAAAGGGGTTAAAGAATGCGATATTCACTCAAAAGCAAGGCAATAGCACTGATAATCGTGCTCTCTCTGCTGCTGAGCGCTCTCTCGATCATCGTCAGCGTCAGATTCGTGTCGGACATCATCCTGGACAATTATAAAAAAGAGTCCGCGAATCTTTCGATGACGGCATCAAAGGTCGTGGACGCCGAAGCGCTGGCAAGGCTCAGAGATGAAACGAAGAAGATATACGATACGATCCCGCCGGATGAAAGAGTCTCCAGCGACGACTGGGGCTCGGACGCATTCTATGCGTATCTGGCTCATTTCGAGTCTCTTTCGGAAACGGACGATTACAAAATCATCCTTAAGCAGCTGCATCAGATACAGGACTCCAACGATGTGGACTGCTTATATACCGTTTTTCTGGATGCAGATTCCGAGGCGTTCATCTATCTCGTGGATGCCGCCGACGAGGACGCCTGTCCTATCGGCTGCTTCGATCCTGTCTTCGAAGAGAACCGGCGCGTGCTGACGGACCCGACGATCGGCTTCCCTACCTATACCACAAATACCGAAGAGTACGGCTATCTGGCCACCACGGGGACTCCTGTATACGACAGCACCGGCGAAGTGGTCGGCTACACCATGGTGGATGTCTCGATGGACGATATAGCCGCCTGGCAGAAGAAGCTGACCTCACGCCTCGTAGGACTTGAGCTCCTCATGACCGCGCTCGTCATCGTCTTCTCCGTAACGATGGTGAGCCGTGCTCTGGTCCGTCCGATCAACCAGCTGTCACAGGCTGCCAAAGACTACAGCAAGGACAAGGATATAAGCGAACACAATCACTTCTCCGAACTGGATATCCATACTCATGACGAGATCGGCGATCTTGCGGATTCTATGAAGACGATGGAGCAGGATCTCAACGACAAGATCTCCAAGCTGTTCCAGACGACCACCGAGCTCAGCGCTTCACGTCAGGAAGCGAGCAAGATGAACGAGCTTGCAATGAAGGACGCTCTTACAGGCGTACGCAACAAGCGCGCCTACGACAGCGCCATGGCAGAGCAGGAAGAAGCTCTTGCCGCAGGTGCAAAAGATGCCCGCAGCTTCGGGCTGGCAGTCATCGACCTCAACGGTCTCAAGCAGATCAACGACACATACGGCCATGAAAAGGGCGATGCAGCGATAAAGGGGCTGTGCAGCATCGTATGCGATGTATTCGTGCATTCGCCTGTCTACAGGATAGGCGGCGACGAATTCGCTGTCATACTCAAGGGGCACGATCTCGAAAGCATCGACGATCTTGTCTCGTCTCTGAACAGCGGATTCGACAGGCTCAGCAGGGACGGCTCCCTGCAGCCATGGGAGAAGGTCAGCGCCGCCATCGGATACGCTGTGTATAACGCAGAATTCGATGAGACGACGGACGACACCTTCCGCCGGGCAGACCGCAACATGTATATGCGCAAGCAGGAAATGAAATCCCGCAAAGGCCGCTGAAACACAAGCGGAAGCGGCGGCGTCAGATAAGAAATGAAAAAGCTCACTCCTCATCTCGGGAGTGAGCTTTTAAATACTGCCTTTTTATGCAGGTTCTGTGGACCTGCGGTCTGTCCCTCTCTAGAGACGGGCAGCCTCCATGATAGCCTCTGCGAACGAAGGATGCGGATGGATGATGTTCGCTACTTCTTCGAGCATCATTCCTCTGCCTATCGCTACAGAGAGCTCTCCGATAAGGTCGGACGCTCTTCCGCAGAGCAGGTGTGCTCCGATGAGGACGTGGTCGTCGGCTCTGGCGACGAGCTTCACGAATCCTCTGTCGAGTCCGGCGATTATGGTCTTGCCGTTGGCCGACATCGGGTATTTCTTCGTGACCACATCGATCCCTGCCGCCTTGGCCTCCTCGGCTGTCATTCCGACGACAGCGATCTCAGGATCTGTATAGATGCAGCTAGGCACAGTGCCCATATTTATGGTAGCCTTGCAGCCGTTCATCATGGCTACTGCGTTGCGGCCCTCGGCTGATGCCACGTGGGCGAGCTGGATGCCTCCGTTGCAGTCTCCGATCGCGTAGATGCCCTTGACCGGAGTCTCATACTTGTCATCGACTTTGATGAAGCCCTTCTCATCCGCGAGATCAGGATGGGCCTTCAGGAGGTCGTCGCTGAATACTCCTGCGGTGTTAGGTCTTCTGCCGACGCACATCAGCACTTTGTCGGCCTTTACGGCGATCTCCTCGCCTTTCTTGTTCTTGAGAGTGACCACGAGCTTTTCGCCGTCCTTTTCTATCTTCTGTACAGGCGATGCCACGTGCACGTCGACACCCTTCTTCTCGAGCGTCATCTTGATGCTGCGTCCGATCTCCTTGTCGATCACAGGAAGGAGCCTGTCGAGTCCCTCGATGACAGTCACGTGGTCTCCGAGGTCGGCATAGATCGTCGCGAACTCGATGCCGATGACTCCTCCGCCGATGATGACGAATTCAGGGATCTCTTCACCGCCCATCTCGATAAGTTCGGTGCTGTCGATGACTCCCGGCAGATCGTGCCCCGGGATCGGCGGCATGAACGGCTTGGAGCCTGTCGCCACCAGGATCTTGTCTGCAGTGATCTCCATTCCGTCGACCATGACGGTATGCTCGCCGATGATCATGGCCTGTCCCCTGACGATGTCTATCTTTTTCTTGATCAGCAGTCCGGTGATGCCGTTCCTCAGAGTGTCGAGAACTTCGTCCTTGCGCTCCCCTATGCGCCTGCGGTTGGCTTTGAGGCCTTCGACCTCGACGCCGACTTCCGCTCCGTTCTTAGCGTCTCTGTATACATCAGAGGAATGCATCAGAGCCTTTGTAGGGATGCATCCGCGGTTGAGGCAGGTGCCGCCTATGCTGTCCTTCTCGACGATGGCAACACTCATGCCGAGCTCCTGGGCATAAAAGGCCGCTTCGTAACCGCCCGGGCCCGCTCCGATTATCAGAAGATCATATTTGTAGTCACTCATCTCTGTACCTCTCTGTGTCTCTGTTATATCTGTGTTAATAATATATCATACTTTGGCCCTTTCTCAGTAGCCGCAGTGTGAGTTCCTCAGAAAATACACGCGTCAGATAGAATCCGCTATGTATGAAAGCAGCTCGCGGGCGCTCTGCGACGTGCCGCCGGGCAGTTCAAGCGAGCGCACGGCTGACGCGTCGTATCTGCAGCCGCGCAGAAGATCTTCGATCAGACCGAAGACTTCCGTCTCGAGGGAATCCGAATAGATCCTGCAGTCCTTTATGTATCCGCCCTTCATGGAGAGCTGCACCTCGGCTTCGCCCCAGCCGAATCTGTGGATGAGTTCCTTTTCGAAAGGGATCCTTGTGCCGAGCCGCCACTCTTCAGAGGCGTATTTGTCCTTGAGTTCCTGCGGGACATCCGGCAGTTCCGCGTATACGGCGCTGCAGCCGTACTCCTCTTCTGCAGCCTTTATCATCGCGTCCTGCATCGTCCGTATGAGCTCAGGCAGCGGCGCGTCCGAAATCCCGCCGTCCAGGTGGTCTTTCAGGTTCGTCACCCTCGATCTTACCGACTCGACGCCCTTCGATTTCAGCTTCGACTCCGGAACATTCAGATACTTCGTGAGGTCATCGCCCTTCACGTCCATCATTATCGTGCCGTGGTGGTAGTTATATGAATGCGATGAGAAATACGCATGGCCCGAGAATTTTTTTCCGCCGGCGGTCAGGTCGTTCCTGCCCGTCTTTACAGCGTCGATACCGAGCAGCCTGCAGGCGCGCAGTATGACCTCCGTCTGTCTGGCTATGTCGAACAGCCCGTCCCTTGCGATGAAGGTGAAGTTGAGATTGCCCATGTCGTGATAGACCGCTCCTCCGCCCGACATCCTTCGCGCCAGACTGATGCCGTCGCGCTTTATCGCCTCCACATCACACTCGCGCCACGGGTTCTGGTTCCTGCCGATGACGACGGTGTGCGCATTCTGCCATAAAAAGAGGGTCATCACGCCTTCTTCTGCCGTCATCGTAAGGTATTCCTCAGCCGCCAGATTGACGTAAGGATCCGTGTTGTCAGTTCTTATTACTCTCAGTCCGCGCATACTCTTTGTTTCTCCCGGCCGCTTTCGGTCCATAGCAAAAAACTGCCGCAGTCAAAGCGGCAGTTCCGTCTGTTTTTGTTATTTCAGCAGTATATTCGCGATCTTGATCACATCGCCGACATCGACGTTGTCGAGCAGCTTGCCGACCACGCCGGACATGTCGCCTGAATCGCTCTTCTCGGTCTCCTTCTTGGCTTCCTTGCCCATCTGGGACATCAGAAGCGGCGCGAGTATGGCCATGATCTTGAGGATGGTCTTGGTGTCGAGACCGCTCTTCTTCTTTGCATTCGCAGCGACTTCTTCAGTCGAAGTTCCCAGCAGGTGCTTGACGATCTTGGCACCGTCTTCTGTATCGACGTTCTTGATGAACTTCTTTACATCCTTAGGATCGTTCTTGCCGTGATCGTTCAGGGCCTGTATGAAGCCTTCCTGCGTATCCTTGCTCTTTGCCTGGCTCTGCATTCCCTTGAGCAGAAGCGGCAGCACGACGTTAACGACATTGCCTGCGTCCTTCTGCGAAATGCCCGTCATCTGGCTGACCTGTTCAAGAGCTCCCGCCTTGATAGCAGCTTCAATTACTTTGCTCATATCCATAAGTATCGTCCTCCATGAACTTTATTCTGCGCACCCGGCGCAGTCAATTGCTTTTTCCGTACACTGAAATTTTAACCGCTGGACGCCATTCGTGTCAACAGACCGCGGCTCTGCTGCCTGAAGTTCAGACTATCTTTACACCGCATTCGCGCTCCATGATCCTGGCGAACGACCTGATGCAGCAGTGCACGATGCCCGTGCAGTACGTCTTGCGCTCCGGATCCGTGAATTCGTAGTCCGCGATCAGCTCAGGGCATATGCTGCTTACGTATTCCTTCGCTACATCCTCGTTGAGCTCTCTGACGAGGTCGATGCACTTTCTGAAAGCGGGGTCGCCCTTGACCGTGCGCCCGAAGACCTTGCCGAGGCACATCGTTGCGCCCGCGACAGCGCCGCATACATTGCCTCCGTCTCCGAATCCGTACGGGAATCCTGTCGAGAGAGCGATCGCCTCTTCGCCTATGCCGAGCCCGTAGTGTCTGTTCAGCACCTCGAGCACCGATTCCGAGCACATGTAGCCCGTCGTGAAATTTTCTGCCGCGTCCGCGAGCATTTTTTCGAGATCGACTTCCTTTACCATTGGTTTTCCTTTCTTCGCCGCTTATGTTTACATAACGATTTTACCATTTGTCCGTTCTTTTGTCGCCTTTATCTTAAGGCGCCGTTATCTGCGGACAGCTGCGATCGCTCGCCATTCGCCGTCGCTCATTATCTCAAGGATGTCGAAGCCTGCTTCCCTGACCGCCTCAGCGGCCGCATCCTCTTTGATGTCCAGTATGCCTGAAGATATGTATATGCCGCCGGGTCCGAGGTGTTGCGCGGCGGCCGGCGAGAGCCTGATGACGAGGTCGGCCATGAGATTCGCGACGATGATGTCTGCGTCATAGTTTACTCCTTCAGTCAGATCTCCCTTTACGATAGCGATCGCGTCGCCGAAGCCGTTTTTTGCCGTGTTCTCCGAGGCGACACGGACTGCCTCGCTGTCGATGTCTATGCCGAGGCAGCCGCCCGCGCCCAGAAGCGCGGCCGCGATCGCCAGTATTCCCGTGCCGGTGCCCACATCGAGCACCCGTGCTCCCGGGGTCATGTATTTTTCAAGCGCCTTTATGCACATCGATGTCGTCTCGTGCAGTCCGCTTCCGAATGCCATGCCGGGATCCATCTCTATGACGAGATCTTCCTTCTCAGCCTCATAGTCCTCCCATGAAGGCTTGACCACTATGCGTTCGCCCACCCTCGAAGGCTTGAAATGCTCCTGCCACTTGTAGAGCCATTCGCTGTCATCGCCGGCATCCTTCACTCTTATTACGGTGCCGCTCCCGGCGTTCTCCCCGCCGAAGCTCTTTGCTGTATCCGACGCTCTTTCACATTCCGCCAGGCCCTCTTCATCATCCGCGAACCACAGCGTTATCACCGGATCTCTGTCACTTTCGGCTGCAAGCTCTTCGTTGATATAGTCGTACTTATACCGTTCGGGATGCTCCTCGATCTCGAGAAAGTCCCGCGGGTCATCGATCTGCATCGAATCAAAGCCCGCACCGGTCAGAGCAGCCTCTATTCCATCCAGATATTCTCTTTTTACGCTTATCTGAAGCTCCCTGTATCTCATACCGTGCTTATTCCCTGTTCTTTCGTCTGAGTATCACAATGGCCGCAAGGCCTGCCGCAGCAGCTGCAACTTGCTCCCCTTCTGTCTTCTCCGCTTTGCCGCGTCTCTTTACAGTTCAAGCATACACAAAGACGATGTGTAAAACAACGCCTCAAAGCAAAACACGGGGCCCATACGGGCTCCGTGTCCTGCAGTATGCCGGGTCTGTTTATTCTGTCATGCAGTCGTAGGTGCATTCACCGTCGCTGAATGTCATCAGCGCATTCACAGGATGGACATCGTTCAGGATCTCTGCGTCGAAGCTCCAGCCGTCAAGACCGTTGTCTTCGAGGATCTCCATTCCCTCGAGCGATGCTCTGTCTCCGAGTTCGCGCACTTTGTTCCACTCTTCAGTGTTGCCTTCCTTTGCAGCTGCGGCCGCGCCGTCTGCGAGCATCAGATAAACGATGCGGTGATTTGCGTAATCCGCTCTTACGCTGCATATGACGTTCTCATCAGTCATGCAGTTATTTATCACAGTCTTGACTTTCTGCACTTCGGCGATCTCGCTTTCTGAAGCATCTCCCGGATCTTCTGATATATCCGTCGCCGCGATCCCCATGGCTCCGCCGTTCAGGCTGCTCAGATCCATGGCGTTTATCTCATGGAACATCCTGAAGCAGTATCCGAACACCAGCAGGAACATGATAGCAACAGCAGTGAATACGGTCACGTTTACAGCTCTCTTTGTCATCTTCATTTTATCCACGACCTTTCTTTTCAGCCCCGTTGCGGGTCTTTATTTAAACCGGCCAATCTGTTACCATTTGTATGGTCTCATGCGCCGTTTCCTTTTGACAGCCTCATGATAGGCCTGCCGGAAGGCGGATGGAACTGATACATCGGGCTCAGTGCACAGATTTGAGACGAAAACGGCAATGTGCCCAAAAAACGAAGCGGGAGATGCATCTTCATGGCAAACAGCAATATAACCGAACGCGCGATACACGAAGCCTTTGTCGAGCTCCTCAGCAAAAAAGCCCTGGACAGGATCACCGTCAGGGACATCACGGAGCAGGCCGGTATCAGCCGCAACACCTTTTATTATCA
>JAFRFA010000074.1:0-14561 GCA_017434585.1 Mogibacterium sp.
GCGCCTCTCGAGGTAGTCCTCCGGATAGCCCGCGCCGGTCAGAAGATCCTTCTTCCGCTCACCGGCATCGCGCCTCTCGGCTTTGAGTCTTTCCCTCGCTTCGCGGCTTCCCTCGCCCGGCTTTATGGACAGCAGCTTTGCGTTGAGTTCCTTCTCGTCAGCAAAGACCTTTTCCATCTCCGGTATGTTCCTTCTGACCTCCCGGATCCTGTCCTTCAGGGCCTCTTCTTCTTCGCCGCGTATATATTCGAAATAGTCGTTCAGCACCTTGCGGCTCACGAGGCTTCCCTCGCCGGACGGCGCCGGCCCCGTGCCGGACTGCTTCCGTGCTTCGGCCTCAGCTCTGGTATTGATGCCGCCCTTTTCGAGCCTTCGGTTCTCGAGGACCTTATTTACATATCTCAGGTTAGGATCCCTAAGTCCAGCTGCGGCTTTGCATGCGTCGAGCACCTCGCCTATGCTGTACTCCATCTCGTCGAACCATCTGTCCATGATCTCCCTGTCGGCCGGTGCAGCAAGCCTGTTGAAGCCCAGCGCTTTGAAGACCTGGCTGTAATATGAATTTCTCTTGCTGTGTCTGTCGAGCAGGGCCTTCGCCTCGGCGACCGTTTCACAGCCCTCCTCGGTCCAGCGCAGCGCGACCTTGAAGATATAGTCGATGCTGTACTTCTCGAGGTCGGCGCAGTAGTCGATCGCGAAGTCGAATATCTCCGGCTTTATCCCGTACACTTTGACCGCGTCGGCGATCTTGCCGGTCTCCTGCCTCGAGACAGTCCTGCCCGTGACCTCCTGGTACTTCAGGTAGATGTCGCGCAGGACCTTGTCCGTCATGCGTTCAGCAGACAGATCCTCGTAGTCCATGTCATCGAGAGACTCGTAGATATCCGCTTCCTGTCCGGCCCGGTCCGCAGACTGCTCCTCCGGAGTCCCTGCAGCAGCCTCCTCAGCGGCCTCTTCTGCAGGCTCTGTCTCGGGAGCCCTGCCGTAGAGGTTGCCGATCTGGCTGAGTATCTCTATGGACTCCGTCTCGAGGCCGTCGTCGGAAAGCTCGACCCGCCTTCTGATGACTCCTCTTGAGGCCCAGTAGATCCACGCCTCCTCGACCTCATCCTCGGAAAGCCCGAGGACGATGGCGATCTTGCGGGAATCCATCACCTCATCGTACTGCGCGTACATGAGTCCAAGAATGAAGACCTTCACGTAATCCCCCGGAGCGTCCGGCATGAACTCGCTTATGAAAAGGTTCTCTATCCTGCTCGTATACAGAAAGATGTTCCTGTTTTTTTCAGTGCTTAGTTTTACCCTGGCCATCCCTACTGCTCTTTCGCCATGTTGCCGAATTTAACGTATCTTGGTATCCATGTCAGGTTGGCGATGCCGACCGGACCGTTTCTGTGTTTCGCGATATTGACCGCGCAGGTGAGTCCGGTGCTCTCGTCTATGTTGGCCCTCTCGTCCTCGGAGCTGTAGTAGTCGTCCCTTTTGAGGAATATGACCACGTCGGCGTCCTGCTCGATCGCTCCGGAATCTCTCAGGTCGGACAGCTTAGGCATGTGGTCGCCTCCGCGCTGCTCCGGGCCTCTGGATAGCTGCGACAGCAGGATCACCGCGCAGTCGAGCTCCTTCGCCATGATCTTGATTGATCTTGTGATGGCCGCAATCTCTTTTTCTCTCTGTTCTATCCTGTAGCCGCCCATGCTCATCAGCTGCAGATAGTCGATGACCACGAGATCGAGGTCTCCCTTCTGCTGCTTGAAGCGGCGGCACTTGTTCTTCATTTCGAGCGGCGTGATCATCGAGGATTCATCGATCACCATGTCGAGGCCGTAGAAACTCTCCTGGGCATCGCTCAGGTCCTCCCACTCCTCGGCGGATATCTCGCCCTTGTGTATATTCTCGAGAGGCACGCTCGATGTCATCGAAAGAAGTCTCTCTCCGAGCTGGGTGTTCGCCATCTCGAGGCTGAACACCATGACCTTCTTGCCGACGGAAGCGGCGTGTTCGGCCACGTTGAGCGCCCATGCCGTCTTGCCTACGCCCGGTCTTGCGGCGAGTATGATGAGGTCCGTCTTCTGGAAGCCTCCGAGTATCTTGTCTACGTCCCTGAATCCGGTCGGGATCCCGCGGCTGGAACCGTTCTTTTCAAGTTCCTGCAGCTGGCGGATGTTCTCCACGAGGACCTCGTCGATAGGCACGTAGCTTGAACGCTGCGATTTGTGAGCGATCTCGAGTATCCTCTGCTCGGCGCTGTCGAGTATGTCCTCAGGCGGAAGCTCCGCCGAGTACGCCGAATCCCTGATTGCCTCGGCTTCGTTGATGAGCTGTCTCATCTTGGACTTGTCGCATACCGTGTCCGCGTAATAGCGCGCATTCGAAGGAACGATGGCCTCGTCCATGAGCCTCGAAAGATAGGTCATCCCTCCGACCATGTCGGCTGTCTTTCTCTGCTTGAGAGCCGAGTACACGGTCGTTATATCGATGCCCGTTCCCCTGCGTTCCATATCGAGCATCGTATTGTAGATCTCCTGATGCTCCTTCAGGTAGAAGTCATCCGCTCTGAGCACCGCGGCGGCATCAGCCCTGGCGTCCTGGCTTTTGAGCATGGATCCCAGCACTGCCTTCTCCGCGTCTATGTCTGTAGGCGGCAGGAGCACGACTTTTCTTTCTTCGTCCATCGTTTACTGTCCTTCGATACTGACCTTCACCTTGGCGCTTACGTCCTGGAAGAGCTTGATCTCGACTTCCTCGACGCCCGTCTCCTTGATCGGCTTCGCGAGCACGATCTTTCTGCGGTCGATATCCTCGCCGGTCTGAGCCTTTATGGCTTCGGCGATATCCATCGATGTGACGGACCCGAAGAGCTTGCCGTTGTCGCCGACCTTGGTCTTGAGAATGATAGTATTGCTCTCGAGCTTCTTCGCGAAAGCCTCGGCCTCGGCCTTGTCCTGAGCGAACTTCTCGGCAGCCTTTGCCTTGCTCCTCTCGATCTGCTTTCTGTTTGCGTCAGTCGCCTCTACCGCGAGGCCCTGCGGGATCAGCCTGTTCCTGGCGAAACCGTCGCTTACCTTGACGGTATCTCCGGCTTTTCCTGTTCCCTTTACATCCTGTTTCAGAATTACTTCCATAATTGTTTCCTGTCTTTCTTCATTATCTATTCATACGATCATTATGCTCCGACTCGCTGGTTCTCTGGTCTGCCATTGCATCCTCAGTCGCTTGCAAGCGCGGGGAGTTTTCGCCGATACATTGGGTACCGGGGTATCGTCTCAAACGTCCATCCGCTTTGCATCACTCCATCGGTGCAGCTGCCAAGATCCTCGAACACGCTCGCTTCGCATATTGATCGTATTCACTTTTCTATCTGATAAGTTCGATCTCCTGCGTCTTCGTCATCGCACGCTTCTTCTCTTCTTCTTCGCGCTCGAAGGCTTCCTTTACGAGCCTCTTTATCGTAGCGAGCACCTCCGCGAGCGGCTCGTCTGTCTGGGCTGCCGCCGATGTGAAGTGGCCTCCTCCTCCGAGCTTCTCCATGAGGGTCTGCACGTTCAGATCTCCAAGAGACCTTGCGCTTACGAGTGTCTGGCCTCTTTCGTTGCGTCCGAGAGCGAACGAAGCTTTTGTGTCTCTGACCGTCATCAGCTCGTCCGCGATCTGCGCGTTCATGATCTGTGTGTTGCTGGTCGTGCAGTCGTTAATAGCGTAGGCCACGTTGTCTTCACCGAACTCCGCGGATGCTATGGCGTCGGCCTTGGCCCTGAAGTCCTTGAGCCTCACCTGGAAGAAGCGCTTGACCTCTGTAGTGTCGGCCCCGCCTCTTCTGAGCCAGGACGCGGCCTCGAAGGTCCTCACTCCGGTGCGCCCGGAGAAGCTGTTCGAGTCGACCATGATGCCCGCGAGCAGGGCCTCTGCCTCGAGCTTGTTTATGAAACGCTTCTGCGAGAAGTGCTGCATCAGCTCGGTTATGAGTTCGCTCGCCGACGATGCGTAGGTCTCGATGTAGGATACCGCCGCGCTCTGCTGATACGAATCTTCGGTCAGCCGGTGATGGTCGATTATGATCTTCGTGTTGCACGCGTCCACTACCTCTGTACTCTCGACGAGCGCCGGTCTGTTGGTATCGACCATTATCAGGAGCGACTTCGGGGTGATCATGCGCAGAGCTCTGTCAGGCTTGATTATGCTGTAGTCCTCGGTGTCGGCGACGTAATCGTATATCATGTCGAGCGCTTCATTGTGCTTTTCGATAACGATGTGCGAATCCTTGTCGAGATATGTGCATATGGCGCTCGCGCCTATAGCCGATCCGAAAGCATCCATGTCCGGCCAGCGGTGTCCCATGATGAACACCTTGTCGGCCTCCATTATGAGGGATTTCATGGCATGCGCGATGACCTTGGCCTTGCCCCTGTTGTGTTTCTCAAATGACTGGAGCGTCCCGCCGTAGTACTGCGTGCCGTCATCGTTCTTGACGACAGCCTGGTCTCCTCCGCGCCCGAGCGCCAGCTCGAGAGCCGCCTCGGCAAGCTCGGATGATTCGATCAGGGACTTGCCCGAGATGCCCGCGCCTATGCTTATGGATGCAGGGAAGTCGATCTGCGACTCGATGCTCCTCACATCGTCAAGGACGCTGAAGTTATCCTTGATCATCTCGCCCAGCTGTCCCTGGCTCGTGTACATGACGTATCTCTCGTCGCCGGTGCTGATGACCGGTGATTCGAAGGTGTCGCCCCACTTACGGACCATTCCGTCGATCTGGGAAGGGATGACCCTTCTGTAATCCTCGGGAGCGCTCGCGATCAGCTCGTCGTAGTTATCGATGTTGATGTATACGATCGCGGCCTTTTCGCTTTCGAGTCTGCTCCTGAAGGATTCTCTGGCCGTCGCCTCGTCGAAGAAGACCACGATGTCCTCATCGGCCTCGGCGTCCTCGTTGATCCAGAGCTTGAAGACCTTGTTGTTTCGGTCAACGATGATCTCTTCGCTGTTGGCGCCCATCAGCTGCTCTCTTCTTACGCCCGTGAGCGTGAAGAAGTTGTATCCGATGATGTCCTCGTAGACGAAGACATTCTTCATCAGAGGATTGGCGGCAGTTACTATTCCGTCCTTGTCCACGACACACGCGGGTATCGGGACAGATGATATGTATGAATTATCCATTGATCCTACCCCCTCTGACCGAAGGCCTCTCTGAGAGTTTCAATAAGTCTGTTGAGCTCGTCGAGACTGTAGTAGTCCATCTCGATCCTGCCCGCGCTGCCGTCTCCTGCGATCCTGACCTTTGTGCCGGTGAGGCTCATGAGCTCTCTCTCGACGGCCTCGATCTCTGCGGATCTTGCGCTCTCAGGCTTTGCCGGCTTTTTGCGCCTTTTGCGCTCCGGCTTCAGTTCGTCCTTGACCCTCTCGGCCAGCTTTTCAGTCGCCCTTACGGACAGATCGTTTCTGATGATCTTGTCAGCGACCTCCTTCTGCCTTGCCTTATCAGGGATGTTGATTATGGTGCGTCCGTGCGCCGCAGACATCTGTCCGCTTGACACGTACTCCTGTATTTCTTCAGGCAGCTTCAGCAGCCTGATGCTGTTGGCGATGTATGTGCGGCTCCTGCCGAGCGATGCCGAGACCTGCTCCTGCGTGAAACCGTATTTCTCGGTCATCGACCTGAGTCCCTTCGCTTCCTCGATAGGGTTGAGGTCTTCCCTCTGCATGTTCTCGATGATGGCGACGATCGCGTTCTGCCTGTCATCGAAGTTCCTCACGATGCACGGGACCTTTCTGAGTCCGGCGATGCGCGATGCTCTCCAGCGTCTTTCACCGGCGACCAGTTCGTAGCCCGTGCTGCTCTCTCTGACGATGAGCGGCTGGATTACCCCGTTCGCATTTATGGACGAAGCGAGCTCTGTCAGCTTGTCCTCGTCAAAGTGCATCCTCGGCTGAGCGCTGTTCGGTCTGATGTCGTTTATATCCACGTACAGCACGCGGTCATCGCCGTCGTCAGACTTCGCCGCTTTGCCTGCGGCTTTCGCGGCTCCTTTGCCGCTGCTTCTGTCTGAGCTCTTCTTTTTTGCCGCGGCCGGGCCGGCCGTCTTTTTCTCTTCTTCCGTGATCACGGGTTCCTCAAAGGTCCCGTTCTCCTCGAGTATAGGGGCTGCGTCCGCAAAGAGCGCGTCCAGGCCCCTGCCCAGTCCTGCTTTCTTTGCCATATCTATTTCTTCGCTTTCTTTCTTGCCTTGTCTCTGGCAAGGAATTCCTTTGTGAACTCCTGATATGCTTTCGCGCCCTGTGCTGTCGGATCGTAGTCGACTATCGGCTTTCCGTAGCTCGGTGCCTCGGCAAGCCTGACGTTGCGCGGGATGATCGTGTCATACATAAGCGGGCCGAAGAAGTTTCTTACATCCTCGACAACGGCCTGCGACAGATTGGTCCTGCCGTCGAACATGCTGAGGATAACTCCGTCGATATACAGATCCGGATTCATCCTCTTCTTGACCATCTCGATCGTGCTGATAAGCTGGCTCACTCCCTCGAGCGCGTAGAACTCGCACTGGATTGGTATGAGCACGCTGTCGACAGCCGTCAGAGCGTTGATCGTAAGGATGCCGAGCGAAGGAGGGCAGTCGACGAGGATATAGTCGTAGTCGTTCCTGACTGCATCGATGACTCTCTTGAGTCTGCCTTCGCGGCCTTCAAGCTGCGCAAGTTCGACCTCGGCTCCCGCCAGATCCACGCTGGCCGGGATGAGGAAGAGGTTCTCCGTATTGGTCGGAAGAACGGCTTTCCTTACATCGAAGTCTGTATCTATGAGTGCGTCGTATACGGTGTTCTTTAAAGTCCTCTTGCGGATCCCTATACCGCTGGTCGTGTTGCCCTGCGGGTCCGTATCTACCATGAGGACCTTCTTTCCCTTGTACGCCAATCCGGCGGCAAGATTGATGTTGGTCGTTGTCTTGCCGACGCCGCCTTTCTGATTGAAAATAGCAATTGCCTTGCTCATCTTAACCTCCTTCGGGCCGCAATGCCCGATTAAACACTTCCGTGTATTATACGACAAGAACATTTTGTTTTCTACTTCTATATATGCATTTTTAGGTGAAGTTTGGGTGAATATATGGCTTTAATTACGTGCACGGAACAACTTGTATCATTAAATCTTTTCAGCCACTAGATATTGAGGTTCGGACGTTATTGTTTCACGTGAAACAATAATGCCGGTATGCTTCCTGCACCGCTCCGCAGTAGACAGGTCTCCTCCTGGCGTGTATAGTTGTATATGGATATGGAGACAGGCTGTCATGCCATGCCTGCAAGGAAGCAGCTGTCTGTCTGAAAAAGGAGGACTTCTATGAATAAAGATTATAAGTTCAAATCACTGGAGGAGTTTCAGCAGCTTGATCTTGATCAGCTGGACAGCATCTCCGGAGGCAGGCGCCTCACAAAGGCTGAGATGGATGACTGCACAGCGACTGCCATTAAAAGTGCGGAAAAGAAAAAGAAGCTTATAAAACAGGGCCGGCTTGCGGAGGCCAGCGCACTTGAAAATAATTTCTACAGGCTGTATATGGAGTGGCTGGATGACATCAGTTCAGCGCCGGTGGATTCCGAAGAAATTCTCTTCAGTGAGATCTTCGAGCCGTATCTGTAAATGTTTCACGTGAAACATCATCGTTCACTCTGAAGATCATTGTTTTGAGAAGACCAGAAGAACGTGTCCTGCGATGTCTGCAGGCACGTTTTTATATTGCTCGACCCGCAGCAGCTCAGCTTTTTGCTTTCTCAGCACCCTGCGGGCATCCTCGAGTTCTGCAGCGTAATTTTCGCCTTTAAAGGATATGAAGGATCCTCCGTTCTTTACGAATGGCAGACACCAGCCAGCCAGCTTATCCAGAGAAGCAACAGCCCTGGATACGCACAGATCGAAAGTGCCATTGTATTCCGGTTTCCTGTTTATCTCCTCTGCTCTCGCATGAAGAGTGCTGATATTAGAAAGCCCCAGAATCTCAGCGAATTCATCTATAACTCTGAGTCTTTTTAGAGTGGAATCCAGCAAAACGAATTTTTTCTCAGGATCTGCTATTGCAAGGACAGCGCCCGGAAAGCCTGCGCCTGTACCGACATCGATTACAGTCTTCGCCGCGATGTATTCAGGCAGATCCGTTACAGCCAGAGAGTCCGCGAGGTGCTTTACGATGGCCTCATCCCTGTCTCTGACCGCGGTAAGATTGATGTGCTCGTTGCGTGCGAGCACCAGATCAAGATAGGCAAGAAGAAGAGATGTCTTCTCTTCTCCGTACTTTATTTTAAAAGAATCGATTACAGAAACGGTTTCCTTATCCATAGCTATTGATACGATCAGCCGGCCTCACGCTTTAGATCGCATTTCCTTTTCAAGATATACCAGCAGTACATTTATATCCGCCGGCGAGACGCCCGAGATACGGCTCGCCTGTCCTACAGTAAGCGGCCTTATCTCAGACAGCTTCTGCCTCGCCTCGAGCCTCAGCCCTCCGATGGAATTATAGTCGAGGGTCTCGCTCAGCTTCTTGTCTTCAAGCTTCCTGAGCTTCTCAACTTCCCCAATCTGCTTTTTTATATAGCCCTCGTACCTGAGCATGACCTCGACCTCGGTCTTCTCGTTCCTGCTGATCTCAGGGCGGGCATCATCGTCTATTTCAGCCAGGTCTTCGTAACTTATGGCAGGCCTCTTCAGAATATCCGAAAAAGCCTGATTTGCAGTCTCTTCAACCTCTTTTCTCTTCCTCTCGGCAGCCTCATTATCGCCTCTTTCCGCCAAAGGATCGACCTCGTGTCTGAGAAGAAAGTCCCTGAAGGTCTTTATATCCACCCTCTTGTTCCTGAGTCTTTTTACTTCTTCATCGACTCTCCTCTTCTTCTCAAGATACCTTTCATATCTTTCTTCAGTAACCGAGCCGAACTCGCGTCCGGTCTCTGTAAGCCTTCTGTCGGCGTTGTCCTGTCTGAGAAGAAGCCTGTACTCCGCTCTCGAAGTCATGATCCTGTACGGTTCGTTCGTGCCCTTGGTCACGAGATCGTCTATGAGTACACCGATGTATGCCTGGTCGCGCCTAAGCACTAGAGGGGTCTCTCCTCTGAGCCTTCTCACCGCGTTGATGCCTGCGATGAGACCCTGGGCCGCAGCCTCTTCGTAGCCCGAACTGCCGTTGAACTGTCCGGCGCAGAAAAGGCCTTCCATCAGCTTGCTTTCAAGGCTCGGCTTCAGAGACAGCGGATCTACACAGTCGTACTCAATAGCATACGCAGGGCTAAGTATCTCAGCATGTTCAAGTCCCGGGATGGTCGCATAGAAAGCGTGCTGCACATCTTCGGGAAGGCTCGAGCTCATTCCCTGTATATACATCAGCTCGGTGTCCAGACCCTCCGGTTCGACGAAAAGCTGATGCCTTTTTCTGTCCTTGAATCGCGATACTTTGTCTTCGATAGACGGACAGTATCTCGGGCCGACCCCGACGATATTTCCGGAATACATGGCCGACTTTTCTATGTTGTCCAATATTATCCGGTGCGTTTCTTCGTTAGTGTACGAGAGCCAGCACGAGATCTGGTCGATGTCGTAGTCTTTGTCTTCGTTCATGAAGCTGAACGGCACGATCCTCTCATCGCCGCGCTGCTCGGTCATCTTATCGTAATCGAGAGTATCCCTGCGCATACGCGCGGGCGTACCCGTTTTGAACCGGCGGATCGGGAATCCAAGGTCCAGAAGGTTCTGCGTAAGCTTAGTCGCCGGCCTCAGGCCCGCCGGTCCCGAGACGGTGACATCATCGCCGATGAATATCCTGCCGCCGAGGAATGTCCCCGTGCACATGATCAAGGCATCGCAGGCATACTCATCACCGGAAGCAGTCCTGACTCCGGAGATCTTTTTATCTTCAGTCAGCAGTTCTGTTACTTCATCCTCTATCAGCTCGAGTCCTTCCTGAGAGCGTATCGTCTTCAGCATCTCCAGATGATACTTCTCCTTGTCGGCCTGCGCCCTGAGAGAATGGACTGCCGGTCCCTTGGATGTATTGAGCATCCTGAACTGTATGAACGTCTTGTCGATGTTGATGCCCATCTCGCCGCCGAGGGCGTCTACCTCCCGGACCAGATGGCCCTTACCGGTGCCGCCGATCGAGGGATTGCACGGCATCATGGCAACAGAATCGATATCCGTGCAGAACATCGCCGTCTTCATACCCATGCGCGCGCAAACGAGCCCGGCTTCGCATCCCGCGTGCCCGGCTCCGATAACTATTACATTGTAGTTATTTCTATCTGACATTCTTTTAAGCTGTATCATACAGGCGTGCGACTGTTTACTTACCCAGGCAAAACTTACTGAACACCATATCGAGCACTTCGTCTCCGACCTCCTCGCCGATGATCTTTCCAAGTTTCTCGTAGGCGTAGTGAGCAGACAGCTCAGCGACCTCGACAGGCTCGCCGTTCTGCAGAAGGCTTACCGCTTCGTCAAGATCGTTCGATGCGCTCCTCAGAAGGTGCACATGCCTCTGGTTCGTAACTATATTTGACTCGCGCGCATCGATACCTCCGAGGTCGAAGATCTCTCCGATCGCTTCGGATATCTTAGCAGTTGCATCAACAGCACCCTTTCCGAGAAGAGAAGTGCTGATTATCCTGACTCCCGGCAGCTTTTCGAGTACGGATTCTTCCGTGATAGTCCTTCCGAGGTCCTCCTTGTTTATGACGACAAGCATGTGGTCGGTACTCATGCTCCTGATGAAGCTGATCACCTTATCGTCCTCTTCGTCCAGTTCCTGACTGCCGTCGAGCACTATGATGAGAAGATCAGCGCCGGCGATCTCCTTAGTAGTCCTTTCGATTCCTATCCTTTCGACCTTGTCATCTGAATCGCGAAGGCCCGCGGTATCTATGAGCACTATAGGGACTCCGCCTAGAGATGCGCTTTCTTCAACAGTATCGCGCGTCGTTCCGGGCACATCAGTCACGATGACCCTTCCTTCGCCGAGTATAGCGTTCATGAGAGAGCTCTTGCCGGCATTTGGCTTGCCTACGATAACGACTCTTACGCCTTCTCTTGCGATCCTGCCTATAGACGCTGTGGACAGCAGCTCATCAACCTCCGAGTGTGTCCATCTGAGCTGGCTTATGATCTCGCTGTATGCCCCGGACTCATCGTCGTAGTCCTCGTCCGGATAGTCGATATCCACGGCCATCTGCGCGAGTACATCAAGAAGCCCGCTTCTTATGCTTTGGATAGCTTCGCTAAGCCTTCCGGCTCTCTGTCCCTCTGCTATCTCGAGCGAAAGATCAGATTTCGCCTTTATGATGTCTATAACGGCTTCGGCCTGAGAAAGGTCCATCTTTCCGTTCAGGAACGCGAGTTTTGTGAATTCGCCCGGATCAGCCATGCGTACTGCATAAGCTTCTCTTCCTGTCTCTCCCTGATGCATCAGCTTTCCGTCGAGAGAAAGCACCGCGTCCAGTATCGACTTCAGCGAAACATTGCTTCCATGGCCCTGTATCTCGAGCATATCCTCTCCGGTGTAAGAAGCAGGGGCCTTCATGTAAAGAAAGACCGCCTCATCGATGACCTCGGCATCTTTGTCCGAGCTGTCCCTGACGACCTTTCCGACGTAAGCGTGACGCGGTTCGATCTCTGAAGGACAGTCCCTCATGAGGCACCTCATGATGCCTTCGCTCGCAGGTCCGCTGACCCTCACTATTCCTATGCCGCCTTCGCCCGGCGCAGTTGATATGGCCGCAATGGTATCTGCCATTTGTATTCTCCGTTTCTTATCTTCTGTGCAGCTGTTTCCGTAAGTGAAAGCCCTGCACCTGAATTACGCGTGTAATTGTATCACAATCTGCACATTGCTGTCGCAATCGGTAAACAATATGTAGTAGAATATCTATGTAGGTAAACTGCAGAACAAGCAAAAAGGAGCGATTCTAATGGAGACTAAAGACATTCTGAAATACTGCGATCATACCCTTCTCGCGCAGACTGCGACATGGGACGACATCAAGGCACTCATTGACGACGGCATGAAGTACGAGACCGCAAGCGTCTGCATCCCTCCTTCATACGTCGCACAGGCCAAGGCCTACTCGGGCGGCAGACTTCCGATCTGCACAGTCATCGGTTTTCCGAACGGATATAATACGACGGCTGTAAAGGCCTTCGAAACGAGCGACGCACTCGACAACGGAGCAGACGAGATCGACATGGTCGTCAACATCGGCTGGGTCAAGGACAAAAAGTGGGAAGCTATCGAAGAAGAGATCCGCACGCTCAAGGACATCTGCGAAGATCATATCCTCAAGGTCATCATCGAGACATGCATGCTGACAGAAGAAGAGAAAGTGAAGCTCTGTGAGATCGTGACTCTTGCAGGTGCAGACTTCATCAAGACTTCGACAGGCTTCGGAGGAGGCGGCGCAACACTTGACGATGTGAAGCTTATGGTAAAAAACGTCGGCAAAGACGTAAAAGTCAAAGCTTCCGGCGGTATCAGCGGGCTGGATGATGCGGCTGAATTCCTGAAGATCGGAGCACAGCGCCTCGGAACCAGCAAGGTCGTAAAGGCCGCTAAAGCAGCAGAAGGAAAGTAAAAAACGTAATAAAGTAACAAAATTTATAATAATGTTAAAACAAGAAGCAAGATAAATACAAGGAGCACATTATGGTAGATTACACAGAAGGAGCCGGTTATCAGTATCACGTAGGACTGAAGTCTGGAGATGTAGGTGAGTATGTCATCCTGCCGGGCGACCCTCACAGGGTCCCGAAGATCGCGGCCTACTTCGACGATGCAAAGAAGATCGCCGACAGCCGTGAGTATGTAACTTATACGGGCTATCTTGACGGTGTCAAGGTCAGCTGCACGAGCACCGGAGTTGGCGGACCGTCAGCATCTATCGCTCTCGAAGAAGTCGCCAATGTAGGCGGCAAGACCTTCATCAGGGTCGGTACCTGCGGCGGCATGGATCTCAACGTCAAGGGCGGAGACATCGTGGTCGCGACAGGAGCAGTCCGTATGGACGGTACTTCAAAGGAGTACGCGCCTATCGAATATCCTGCAGTTCCTGATGTCGATGTCGCGGCTTCGCTCGTCAGGGCAGCACGCAAACTGAAATTCCCGTTCCACCAGGGTGTCGTGCAGTGCAAGGACGCGTTCTACGGACAGCATATGCCTGAGGCGCTTCCTAACAGCTATGAGCTTCTGAACAAATGGCAGGCGTGGCTCCGTCTCGGATGCAAGGCTTCAGAGATGGAATCAGCGACACTGTTCATAGTCGGAGCTTACCGCAAGGTGAGAGTCGGCTCTGTCTTCCTCGTTGTAGCCAATCAGGAAAGAGAAAAGCTCGGTCTTCCGAACAAACAGGAGCACGATACCGACAAGGCGATCAAGGTCGCGATAGAAGCGATCCGCATGATGATAAAGGAAGACAAGGAAAGAGAAAAAGAAGTCCCGGAGAGTGAAGGTAAGTAATATGAGCAAGAGAGTATTCTGGATAGTGCTCGACAGCGCCGGCATAGGCGGAGCTCCTGATGCTGCTGATTTCGGCGACAAGGGAGCTGATACATTCGGCACATGCTATAAGAGCGGTAAACTGAAAGTTCCTTTCATGGAAAAGATGGGCCTCAGAAACATCGCCGGCACATCCTTCTTCGATCCAAAGAAAGATGTCGATGGCTGCTTCTGCCGCATGCACGAGAAGTCCCGAGGCAAGGATACGACAGTAGGCCACTGGGAGATGGCGGGCATGGTGTCGCCTAAGCCTCTTCCTACATATCCGGACGGCTTCCCTCAGGAGGTCCTCGACAAACTCAGCGAGGCGACGGGCAGAGGCATACTCTGCAATAAGCCTTACTCGGGCACGGATGTGATAAGGGATTACGGAAAGCAGCATGTTGAGACAGGCGATCTGATCGTTTACACAAGCGCCGACAGCGTTTTGCAGATCGCAGCCCACGAGGGTATCGTGCCGATCGAAGAGCTCTACGAGATCTGCCATAAGGCGAGAGAGATCATGCAGGGCGAACACGGGGTCGGCCGCATAATCGCAAGGCCGTTCGAAGGCGAGTGGCCGTACCAGAGAACGGTGAGACGTCACGACTACAGCCTGCAGCCTCCGCGCGAGACAGTTCTCGACGCTCTCAAGGCAGAGGGCTTTGTGACCGTCGGCGTAGGCAAGATCTACGATATCTTTGCCGGCAAGAGCGTGATGTTCAGCTATTCAAACAACGGCAATGTCGCAAACATGGAAAGGACCATCGACATAGCGGATGCGGATTTCGAAGGAATCTGCTACGTGAACCTCGTGGACACCGACATGATATACGGACACAGGAGAGACATCCCGGGATATACAGAGGCTCTGAGCACAGCCGACAGACAGTTCGGCGAACTCATGAAAAAGATGAGACCTGAAGATATCCTGATGGTCACAGCGGACCACGGCTGCGATCCCGGCTACAGCGGAACGGACCACACAAGGGAGGATGTAATGTGCCTCATCTGGGGACCTTCGCTGAAGAAGGGCGTCGACCTCGGAACAAAGGA